>NZ_JBHJTL010000023.1:0-92939 GCF_042264065.1 Streptomyces sp. NPDC056222
TGCCGGGCCCCTCTCCGTATGCCCCGTGCCGTCCGCTACTGCGCGCCCGGGCGCACCAGGCCGCTCTCGTACGCATACACGGCCGCCTGCACACGGTCACGCAGCCCCAGCTTGGTCAGCACATGGCCCACATGCGTCTTCACCGTCGTCTCGCTGACGAACAGATCCGCCGCGATCTCCGCGTTCGACAGACCCCGCGCCACCAGCTTCAACACCTCGACCTCACGCTCGGTCAGCGTGTTCAGCGTGTCCGGCACCTGCTCGTCGCCCGACGGCAGATGCGCCGAGTACTTGTCCAGCAGACGCCGCGTGATCGACGGGGCCAGCATCGCCTCACCCGCCGCGACCACCCGGATCGCCTGCACCAGCTCATTGGCCGGCGCGTCCTTCAGCAGGAAGCCACTGGCCCCCGCCCGCAACGCCTCCACGACGTACTCGTCCAGATCGAAGGTCGTCAGAACCAGCACCTTCGCCGGCCCGTCCCTGCCCGGACCCGTGATCTGACGGGTCGCCTCCACCCCGTCCATCCGCGGCATCCGGATGTCCATCAACACCACATCCGGCTGCAGCGCCCGCACCTGATCCAGAGCCTGAAGACCGTCCCCGGCCTCGCCGACGACCGCGATGTCCTGCTCCGCCTCCAGAATCATCCGGAAACCGGTACGCAGCAGCGGCTGGTCGTCGACCAACAGGACGCGGATAGCCACAGGAACTCCTTCACGGCGCGGGTGGGACAGGCCCCATTCTGCCCTGCCCCGAATCGTCCGACTCCGGCGGGCGCGCGGAAACGATCTCCCGCCGGATCTCCAGCGGATACACCGGGGGAGTGCCCCCGAACTCGGGACACACCGCCTGGTGGTCGCACCAGCCGCACAGCTTCGTCGGACGCGGACGCCACTCACCCGTCTCCGTCGCCAGCCGGATCGCCTCCCACAGGGCGAGCAGCTTCCGCTCCACCCGCAGCAGATCCGCCTCGACCGGGTCGTACGTCAGCACGTCACCACTGCCCAGATACACCAGCTGCAGCCGACGCGGGACGACCAGCTTCAACCGCCAGATCACCAACGCGTAGAACTTCATCTGGAACAGCGCGCCCTCGCTGTACTCCGGCCGCGGCGCCTTGCCCGTCTTGTAGTCGACGATCCGCACCTCGCCCGTCGGCGCCACGTCGATCCGGTCGATCACCCCGCGCAGCCGCAGCCCCGACTCCAGCTCCGTCTCCACGAACAGCTCACGCTCCGCCGGCTCCAGCCGCGTCGGATCCTCCAGCGTGAACCACCGCTCCACCAGCCGCTCCGCCTCGCCCAGCCAGCGCGCCAGACGCTCGCCCTCCGCGTCCTCCGCGAACAGCTCGCCCAGCTCCGGCTTCGACTCCAGCAGCCGGTCCCACTGCCCCGGAATCAGCGCCTTCGCCCGCGGCGCCGTCCGGTCCACCGCCGGAGCGTCGAAGAGCCGCTCGAGCACCGCGTGCACCAGCGTGCCCCGCGTCGCCGCCTCGCTCGGCTTCTCCGGCAGCCTGTCGATCACCCGGAACCGGTACAGCAGGGGACACTGCATGAAGTCGCTCGCCCGCGAGGGCGACAACGACATGGGTGTCCTGGCCCCCACGGGCGGCTGCTCGCTCGTACTCATGACACAGACCCTACGACCCGCCACTGACGGCGAGCCGAATACCATCGACGACAGACCCCGTCACGCTGCATGATCGAAGAGTGACGCACGACGGGGGTCGCGCGGAAGGCTACGAGAGGAACCCGTGAACCAGGACGACCAGCGCGGCGAGAACGAGCGGCCGCGGTCCGGCGACGCGGAACCGCCGTCCACCGGGGACTCCCGGAACCGGCGCAGCGAGGAACCCGGCGGAGGCATCCTCATGGGCCGCCCCTTCGGTGTGCCCGTGTACGTCGCCCCCAGCTGGTTCCTCGTCGCCGCCCTCATCACCTGGGTCTTCGGCGACCAGATCGAACGCGTCCTGCCCGAGCTGGGAGCCGCCCGCTATCTCGTCTCCCTCTTCTTCGCCATCGCCTTCTACGCCTCCGTCCTCGTCCACGAACTGGCCCACACCATCGCCGCGCTCCGCTTCAAGCTCCCGGTGCGCCGCATCCAGCTCCAGTTCTTCGGCGGTGTGTCCGAGATCGAGAAGGAGAGCGAGACCCCCGGCCGCGAGTTCGTCCTCGCCTTCGTCGGCCCCCTGCTCTCCCTGGCCCTCGCCGGCGTCTTCTACCTCACCCTGTACGCCGTCGAGCCCGGCACCGTCCCCGGCGTCCTGCTCGCCGGACTCATGATCTCCAACCTGATCGTCGCGATCTTCAACCTGCTGCCCGGCCTCCCGCTCGACGGCGGCCGGATGCTCCGCGCCGTCATCTGGAAGATCACCGGCAAGCCCATGGCCGGCACCGTCGCCGCCGCCTGGGTCGGCCGCGCCCTCGCCGTCGCCGTCCTCATCGGCCTCCCCCTCCTCACCCGCACCGGCGCCCTCGGCAACTCCACCGAAGACATCAGCGGCATGGACACCGTCACCGACGCCCTGCTCGCCGCCATCCTCGCCGCCATCATCTGGACCGGCGCCGGCAACAGCCTCCGCATGGCCCGGCTCCGCGAGCACCTCCCCGAACTCCGCGCCCGCACCCTCACCCGGCGCGCCATCCCCGTCGAACCCACCACCCCGCTCTCCGAGGCCCTGCGCCGCGCCAACGAGGCCGGAGCCCGCGCCCTGGTCGTCGTCGACGGACAGGGCAGCCCCACCGGCCTCGTCCGCGAGAGCGCCATCGCCGGCGTCCCCCAGCACCGCCGACCCTGGGTCGCCGTCAGCACACTCGCCCAGGACCTCACCGACGGCATGAAGGTCCCCGCCGAACTCACCGGCCAGCCCCTCCTCGACCACCTCCGCACCAGCCCGGCCACCGAGTACCTGGTCGTCGAGGAGACCGGAGAGATCTACGGAGTGCTCTCCACCAACGACGTGGAACGCGCCTTCGTCAAGGCCATGGCACGACCCTCCGCGTAACCCCGGTACTCTGTTCACATGTCCGAACCGACCGGTGCCGCCCGCCGTCGCGGGCCCTTCAAGGTCGGGGACCAGGTCCAGCTCACCGACCCCAAGGGACGCCACTACACGTTCACGCTCGAGGCCGGGAAGAATTTCCACACCCACAAGGGTTCCTTCCCCCACGACGAGCTGATCGGTGCTCCCGAGGGCAGTGTTGTCCGTACCACGGGAAACGTCGCCTACCTCGCGCTGCGCCCCCTGCTCCCCGACTACGTCCTGTCCATGCCCCGCGGCGCCGCCGTGGTCTACCCCAAGGACGCGGGGCAGATCCTGGCCTTCGCCGACATCTTCCCCGGCGCCCGCGTCGTGGAAGCCGGGGTGGGCTCGGGCTCGCTCAGCAGCTTCCTCCTGCGCGCCATCGGCGACAGCGGAATGCTGCACTCCTACGAGCGCCGCGAGGACTTCGCCGAGATCGCCAAGGGGAACGTCGAGCGCTACTTCGGCGGCCCGCACCCCGCCTGGCAGCTCACCGTCGGCGACCTCCAGGACAACCTGTCCGACACCGACGTGGACCGCGTCATCCTGGACATGCTCGCCCCCTGGGAATGCCTGGAAGCCGTCTCCAAGGCCCTCGTCCCCGGCGGCATCCTCTGCTGCTACGTGGCCACCACCACCCAGCTCGCCCGCACCGTGGAGTCCATCCGCGAGTTCGGCTGCTACGCCGAGCCGCAGCCCTGGGAATCCATGATCCGGAACTGGCACGTGGAGGGCCTGGCCGTCCGCCCGGACCACCGCATGATCGGCCACACCGGCTTCCTGGTCACCGCCCGCCGCCTCGCGGACGGCGTCGAGCCGCCCATGCGCCGCCGCCGCCCCGCCAAGGGCGCGTACGGCGAGGACTACGAAGGCCCCAACAAGGGCTGACGCCCCGACAACGAACGCGCGCCGCCGTCGAGTTCCCGCCCCAGAGCAAGGAACTCGACGGCGGCACCTTCACGTTCGGCATCTTTGCGGACAGCCCGCACCCCACCTGTTCCACCCGACTGTGACGTGTGGCACGATGCCCGCAACTCCTTCCGCACCACCGTCACAGGAGACATCCCGCGTGCAGCCCCCCGCCGTCCCGGACCTCGCGCACACCCACGCCCGGCCGGTGCACTGGCTGGCCACCGCGACCGCGATGGCCGCCGTCGTGGCCGCCGCCGGCCTGCTGCAGCCCGGCGCCGCCACCGCCACCACGACCACCGCGGGCAGCGGGACGACCGCCCCACGGCCCGCCCCCGACGCCACGACGGCCGACTACCCCCTGCAGTGCGGCGGAGCCCCCGTCAAGATCGCCCAGCGGGCCACAGGGGACCTCGACGGAGACGGAAACCCGGAAACCGTCGCAGTCGTACACTGCGAAGCCGGATCGGGAACACCTCCCCACGCCGTCTACGTCCTGACCCACGCCAAGACCGGCCCCGACGCGCGCGTGGTCGCCACCCTCGTCGAATCCTCGGAGCAGAAAAGCGTCTCAGGACTCGCCGTACGCGACCGGGCGGTCACCGCCACCCTGCTCGGCTACTCGTCCCCGGACGTACCCAGTTGCTGCCCCGACGAGCAGGAACGCGTCAGCTGGCGCTGGCGGGGCGGAAACTTCGTCCGAGCCGCCCAGGCCGACGCGAGGAGTGTGTGACGAGTCACTCCGCGTCAGGGCCGAAAACCTCGACCCTGTCCGAAACCCGGCGTACATGGATGCAGTCGCCCGGGCACTCCTTCGCGGAGTCCACCACGTCCTGGAGCAGCGGCAACGGCACGGGCGTCGTCGCCCCGGCATCCTGCAGCAGCTCGTCGTCCGCGCTCTTCACATAGGCGAGCCCGTCGATGTCCAGCTCGAAGACCTCGGGAGCGTACTGCACGCAGATCCCGTCCCCGGTGCAGAGATCCTGGTCGATCCAGACCTCCAGCGCCTCGCCGGCGCCCGTCGTCGGGGCCTCGTGCTGCACGGTCATGTCTCCTGCCGTTCCTGAGCGTCGAAAGAGATCGTTCTTCTAAGTCCGGCCAAGCCTGACGGGTGTTGACCACTCACGACGATACAACCGCCCGCTTTCCGATGTTGATGGGTGGGTATTCCACTGGCGTGAGGGGAAGCGCAAGGGTGAAGATCGGACACGCCTCGACAGTCTTTGTGATCTAGGGGTTTCAATCACCACCCACGCAGGTAGGGTCAGGAAGCGTCCAGCTCCCCTTGGAGGAGGTGAGGACCGTGGCAGCCCACGACGACGACATCAACCGCGGCATCCGGCCGGGGCGGGGGTCTGAAGACCCCGCCGGCCAGGTTGCCTATCTCGAGCAGGAAATCGCCGTCCTGCGCCGCAAGCTCGCCGACTCTCCGCGTCATACGAGGATTCTCGAAGAGCGGATCGTCGAGCTGCAGACAAACCTGGCCGGCGTGTCCGCGCAGAACGAGCGGCTCGCCAACACACTCCGTGAGGCCCGCGACCAGATCGTGGCCCTCAAGGAGGAGGTCGACCGGCTCGCACAGCCACCGGCAGGCTTCGGTGTCTTCCTGCAGGCCAACGAGGACGGCACCTGCGACATCTTCACCGGAGGCCGAAAGCTCCGCGTGAACGTCAGCCCCAGCGTCGAGCTCGACGAGCTCCGGCGCGGCCAGGAAGTCATGCTCAACGAAGCGCTCAACGTGGTCGAGGCCATGGAATTCGAGCGCGCCGGGGACATCGTCACCCTCAAGGAAATCCTCGAGGACGGCGAGCGCGCCCTGGTGATCGGGCACACGGACGAGGAACGGGTGGTCAGGCTCGCCGAGCCGCTGCTGGACATCACCATCCGCCCCGGCGACGCCCTCCTGCTCGAACCCAGGTCCGGCTACGTCTACGAAGTGGTCCCCAAGAGCGAGGTCGAAGAACTCGTCCTCGAAGAGGTCCCCGACGTCGACTACACCAAGATCGGCGGCCTCGGCGGCCAGATCGAAATGATCCGGGACGCCGTCGAGCTTCCGTACCTCTACCCGGACCTCTTCAAGGAACACGAACTGCGGCCCCCGAAGGGCATCCTGCTCTACGGCCCGCCCGGCTGCGGCAAGACACTCATCGCGAAAGCCGTCGCCAACTCCCTTGCCAAGAAGGTCGCCGAGGTCACCGGCCAGCCCGCCGGAAAGTCCTACTTCCTCAACATCAAGGGCCCGGAACTCCTCAACAAGTACGTCGGCGAGACCGAGCGGCACATCCGCCTCGTCTTCCAACGTGCCCGCGAGAAGGCGAGCGAAGGCACCCCCGTCATCGTCTTCTTCGACGAGATGGAGTCCCTCTTCCGCACCCGCGGATCCGGAGTCAGCTCGGACGTCGAGAACACGATCGTTCCGCAGCTGCTCGCCGAGATCGACGGCGTGGAAGGCCTGGAGAACGTCATCGTCATCGGCGCCTCCAACCGCGAGGACATGATCGACCCCGCGATCCTGCGACCCGGCCGGCTCGACGTCAAGATCAAGATCGAGCGTCCGGACGCGGAAGCCGCGAAGGACATCTTCGCGAAGTACCTCACGTCCTCGCTGCCCCTGCACGCCGACGACCTCTCCGAGCACCAGGGCTCCAAGGAGGCCGCCGCCCACGGAATGATCCAGTCCGTGGTCGAGCAGATGTACGCCGAATCCGAGGAGAACCGCTTCCTCGAGGTCACCTACGCCAACGGCGACAAGGAAGTCCTCTACTTCAAGGACTTCAACTCCGGAGCGATGATCCAGAACATCGTGGACCGGGCAAAGAAGATGGCCATCAAGGCCTTCCTCGACCACAACCAGAAGGGCATCCGCGTCTCCCACCTCCTCCAGGCCTGCGTGGACGAGTTCAAGGAGAACGAGGACCTGCCCAACACCACCAACCCCGACGACTGGGCCCGAATCTCCGGAAAGAAGGGCGAGCGGATCGTCTTCATCCGCACCCTTGTCACCGGAAAGCAGGGCGCGGACACCGGACGCTCCATCGACACGGTGGCCAACACCGGTCAGTACCTGTAGATCGCACACCGGCTGCGGATGTCCGGAACCTCGGACATCCGCAGCCGTCGTATTCCACCTCAGCAAAACAGTGAATCGATCTCCCCACCGGCGCGGAGTCGCTCTAGGCTCGTCGGTACTTGTTGCGCCGCACCCGAAGGGGAGCGCCGCCGGGCAAGGAGGGCCGCATGACCGTACGGCGAGTAATGGGCATCGAAACGGAGTACGGGATCTCCGTTCCGGGCCACCCGAACGCCAATGCCATGCTCACCTCGTCCCAGATCGTCAACGCCTACGCGGCGGCGATGCACCGGGCGCGCCGCGCCCGCTGGGATTTCGAGGAGGAGAATCCGCTGCGGGACGCCCGCGGCTTCGACCTCGCCCGCGAGGCCGCCGACTCCAGCCAGCTCACCGACGAGGACATCGGCCTGGCCAACGTGATCCTCACCAACGGAGCCCGGCTCTACGTGGACCACGCCCACCCGGAATACAGCGCCCCCGAAGTCACCAACCCCCGCGACGCCGTCCTCTGGGACAAGGCCGGCGAACGGATCATGGCAGAAGCCGCCGAACGGGCCGCCCAGCTCCCCGGCGCCCAGCCCATCCACCTCTACAAGAACAACACCGACAACAAGGGCGCCTCCTACGGCACGCACGAGAACTACCTCATGAAGCGGGAAACCCCCTTCTCGGACATCGTGCGCCACCTCACGCCCTTCTTCGTCTCCCGCCAGGTCGTCACCGGCGCAGGCCGCGTCGGCATCGGCCAGGACGGCCGCGAACACGGCTTCCAGATCAGCCAGCGCGCCGACTACTTCGAAGTCGAGGTGGGCCTCGAGACCACCCTCAAGCGCCCCATCATCAACACGCGCGACGAGCCGCACGCGGACGCCGAGAAGTACCGCCGACTCCACGTGATCATCGGCGACGCGAACCTCTCGGAGATCTCCACCTACCTCAAGCTGGGCACCACAGCCCTGGTCCTGTCGATGATCGAGGACTCCTTCATCAACGTGGACCTCGCCGTCGACCAGCCCGTACGCACCCTCCACCAGGTCTCCCACGACCCGACGCTCCAGCACCTGATCACACTGCGCAGCGGCCGGACACTCACCGCGGTCCAGCTCCAGATGGAGTACTTCGAGCTGGCCAGGAAGTACGTCGAGGAGCGCTTCGGCGCCGACGCCGACGACCAGACCAAGGACGTCCTGATCCGCTGGGAGGACACCCTCAACCGGCTCGAGCACGATCCGATGAGCCTGGCCGGCGAACTGGACTGGATCGCCAAGCGGGAGCTCATGGAGGGCTACCGGCGCCGCGACAACCTGGAGTGGGACGCCGCCCGGCTGCACCTCGTCGACCTGCAGTACGCCGACGTACGCCCCGAGAAGGGCCTGTACAACCGCCTGGTGGCCCGTGGGCGCATGAAGCGGCTCCTGGACGAGACCGAGGTCGAAAGGGCCGAGACGAAGCCTCCGGAGGACACCAGGGCCTACTTCCGGGGCCGCTGCCTGGAGCAGTACGCCGACGACGTCGCGGCCGCCTCCTGGGATTCGGTGATCTTCGACCTCCCGGGCCGCGACTCGCTCCAGCGGGTGCCGACCCTGGAACCCCTACGGGGTACCAGGAACCACGTGAAGGAACTGCTGGACCGGTGCAGGACCGCGGAGGAACTGGTCCGCGTCCTCTCGGGCGGCTGAGAGCGTGGCGCCCGGCGCGGCTGAAATGGCCGGCCGCTGGGAATCATGGGACTAGTGCCCGGACGTTGTACCAAAACTGCGGGGCCGAAGTCAGACCTGGCTTGTAGGGTCTGATCTTGAGAGACCCAACCGAGCGGGCCGATTCGAGCGGGGTGAGGGATATGGCGACCAAGGACACCGGCGGCGGACAGCAGAAGGCGACGCGTTCCACGGAGGAGGTCGAGG
The DNA here is from genome assembly GCF_042264065.1 of Streptomyces sp. NPDC056222. Classification (NCBI taxonomy): domain Bacteria; kingdom Bacillati; phylum Actinomycetota; class Actinomycetes; order Kitasatosporales; family Streptomycetaceae; genus Streptomyces; species Streptomyces sp. NPDC056222. The sequence goes on from NZ_JBHJTL010000023.1 coordinate 8,909, forward strand.
AGACGACCGCGGAGGAGACCTCCGACCTCAAGGAGCGCCAGGAGAAGCTGAGCGACGACGTGGACTCCGTGCTGGACGAGATCGACGACGTACTTGAGGAGAATGCAGAGGATTTCGTGCGGAGTTTCGTGCAAAAAGGCGGCCAGTAGCCTTCGAATTGAAGGCTGAGCCTCAGGGGTGGGGAGATGTCCGAGGCGTTAAAGCATTGTCGCGGTTGCAGGCGGGATATCCCGCTGACCGGCTTCGCGAAGGATCGGAATCGCGGGGACGGTCTGCAACCGAGATGCCGGGACTGCGTCGCCGCCTACAGCGCCGAGCATTACCGAAGCCGGCGGGCCGCCGAGGGCAAAGCCGTTCGGGAGAAGGTGGAGGTGCCGGAAGGGTGCAAGCTCTGTCGGCAGTGTGGTGAGGTCAAGCCGCACAGCGAGTGGCATCGCAACTCCACCGCCTCGGACGGCCTCTCCACGAGATGCAAGGCGTGCCGCAAGGCGCAGGGCCGCGCAGGTCACCTGAAGCGTTCCTACGGCATCACCGAAGCCGAGCGCGACGAGATGATCGCCTCCCAGATGGGTATCTGCACGATCTGCCTCGCCGCTCCCGCAGTCCACGTTGATCATTGTCACGAGACGGGTAGGGTCCGTGGCGTACTGTGCTTCAACTGCAATTCGGCCATCGGCAAGTTGGGAGACGATCCCGACACTCTGCGGCGGGCCGTCTCATACTTGGAGGGACACGCGTGGAAGCCAACACTCGTAGCACCGGGCGTCTACCAGCTGCCTTCCTGACGCCGGGGTCGTCCTCGTTCATGGACTTCCTGTCCGACCACTCGCCGGAGATGCTGCCGGGCAACCGGAAGCTGCCCGACGGGGTCATCGAGGCGCCGCACGGCACCACGATCGTCGCCGCGACCTTCCCCGGTGGCGTGGTGCTCGCCGGTGACCGGCGGGCGACCATGGGCAACATGATCGCGCAGCGCGACATCGAGAAGGTGTTTCCGGCCGACGAGTTCTCGGCCGTGGGCATCGCCGGCACCGCCGGTCTCGCCGTGGAGATGGTCAAGTTGTTCCAGCTGGAACTGGAGCACTTCGAGAAGGTGGAGGGGGCGACCCTCTCCCTGGAGGGCAAGGCGAACCGCCTGTCCACCATGATCCGCGGGAATCTGGGGATGGCCATGCAGGGCCTGGCCGTCGTGCCGCTCTTCGCCGGCTGGGACGAGGGCAAGGAGAAGGGTCGGATCTTCTCCTACGACGTGACCGGCGGCCGCTCCGAGGAGCACGGCTTCGCCGCCACCGGTTCCGGTTCGATCTTCGCCCGTGGCTCGATGAAGAAGCTCTTCCGTCCGGACCTGACGGAGGAGCAGGCCACCACGCTGGTCGTGCAGGCCCTGTACGACGCCGCCGACGACGACTCGGCGACCGGTGGCCCGGACCTGTACCGCCACATCTACCCCATCGTCACCGTCATCACCGACGAGGGATTCCGCAGGCTCACCGAGGAAGAGTCCCAGGAGCTGGCCCGCTCGGTCACCGATCGGCGCCTGGAGCAGCCCGACGGTCCTCGCGCGGCTCTGCTCTGATCACTCGTCGTCCGTTGAACCCAGAAGAAAGGGACGGGTAGCCGGTGTCGACTCCGTTCTACGTCTCACCCCAGCAGGCCATGGCCGACCGGGCGGAGTACGCCCGCAAGGGCATTGCCCGTGGCCGCAGTCTGGTCGTCCTTCAGTACACCGACGGCATCGTGTTCGTCGGCGAGAATCCGTCCCGTGCGCTGCACAAGTTCAGCGAGATCTACGACCGGATCGGGTTCGCCGCGGCCGGCAAGTACAACGAGTACGAGAACCTGCGGATCGGCGGTGTCCGCTACGCCGATCTGCGGGGTTACACCTACGACCGGGACGATGTGACGGCCCGGGGTCTGGCGAACGTGTACGCCCAGACGCTGGGCACGATCTTCTCGAGTGCCGGGGAGAAGCCGTACGAGGTGGAGCTGGTCGTCGCCGAGGTCGGTGCGGAGCCCGAGGGTGACCAGATCTACCGGCTGCCGCACGATGGCTCGATCGTGGACGAGCACGGTTCGGTCGCCGTGGGCGGCAATGCGGAGCAGATCAGCAGTTTCCTCGATCAGCGGCACCGCGACGGGATGTCGCTCGCCGAGGCGCTGAAGCTGGCTGTGCAGGCGTTGTCGCGGGACACCAACGGCAGTGAGCGGGAGATTCCCGCGGAGCGGCTCGAGGTGGCGGTTCTGGACCGTACGCGCCCGCAGCAGCGTAAGTTCAAGCGGATCCTCGGGCGTCAGCTGGTGCGTCTGCTGGAGGCGGACAACGCTGCGATCGCGAAGACGGACGAGCCGTCGGATGACATTCTGGATGATTTGGACGACATGGAGGACTAGGTCTCTCCTGGCCCGTTCTTCGGCCCCGGTCCGCTTCGGCGGGCCGGGGCTTCGTCGTGCTCAGGATGGAGGGGGTCAGGACGGTGGGGGTCCGGAGGAGCCGCGGGGCATCAGGGTGACCGGGAGTCGGCCGGGTTCGGGGGTTTCGCCCGCGAGGACGGCGAGGAGGGCGGCCATGCCGCGTTCGCCGACGTGTTCGGCGGGGAGTCGGATGGTGGTGAGTTCCGGTTCGACGGCGGTGGCGAGTGCCAGGTCGTCGAAGCCGGTGACGGAGACGTCTTCGGGGACGCGCAGGCCGAGTCGGCGGACGGCTTTGCAGGCGCCGGCGGCGAGGATGTCGTCGTCGCAGATGAGGGCGGTGGGTCGTGGGCCGGGGCTTGTAAGGGCGTGTTCGGCGGCGATGCGGGCGCCGTCCACGTCGAGGGGTGCGTGCACGGTGCGTACCGAGGTGTCGCGCAGTGCGTCGGCGAGGGCGGCTGCCCGTACGTCGAAGGTCCAGGACGGTACGGCCGAGGCGAGGTGGATGAAGCGGCGGTGGCCGAGGGTCAGGAGGTGTCTGGTGACCTGGCGCATTCCGTCGGCGATGTCGAGGTTGACGTGGGCGGCGGCGCCGGTGTCGGAGGGGTCGCTGTCGAGCATGACCAGTGGCAGGTCGGTGCCGTGGAAGGCTTTGAGGGCGTCGGCGGCCATGGAGGAGGCGATGACGCCGTCGAGTGCGGCGCGGGCGGAGGCGAAGGGGTCCTTGGCCGGGCCGACGCCGTCGGGGGAGGGGTAGAGGACGACGCCGAAGCCGTGGCGGGCGGCGACGGTGGCTGCGCCGGTGTAGACGCGGGCGAAGAATTCGTTGGTGAGTGCGGGGACGACGAGGAGTGCGGTCCTGGTGTGTCCGAGGCGGAGGTTGCGGGCGGCGAGGTTGGGTCGGTAGCCGAGGCCTCGGGCGGCTTCCCGTACGGCCTGTGCGGTGCGTTCGGAGACGCGGCCGCGCCATTTGTCGCCGAGTACGAGCGAGACGGTGGCCTGGGACACTCCGGCGGCCCTGGCGACGTCCCGGCTGGTGGGCCGTGCTGCGCTGGGGGGTTCCGGGGTCTGCACTCGTTGCCTCCGCGGGGGGTGGTTGCCGTCCCGTGGGGTGGACCCGCGGGATGTCGCCATGGTACGTATGACCCAGGAAGTTATACGTAAAACCTCAGGGCGGGGCGCTGGGGGAGAGGAGACGGACATGGCCGGCGAGGCCAAGGAGAGCAGCGGCTATCTCGACATCCTCAGGGCGCCGCACGCCCTGAGGCTGCTCACCGGCACCCTGGTCGGCCGGCTCCCGAACGGCACGGGGCCCATCGCCATCGTGCTCTTCACCCGGGCGGAGGGCGGCAGCTACAGCCTGGCCGGCGGGCTCACCGCGGCGTACGGCGTCGCCACGGCCGTGGGTCAGCCCCTGCTCGGCCGGGCTGTCGACCTGAAGGGTCAGCCGCGTGTCCAGCTGCCCGCCGCGATCGTCTCCGCGCTCGGCATGATCGTCCTGGCCGTGGCCGGAATCAGCCCCCTCGTCCTCGCCTACGCGGCCGTCGTCGTCGCCGGGCTCTTCACGCCGCCTCTCGAAGGCGGGCTGCGTGCCCTGTGGCCGAGCGTGCTCGGGCGGGAGGACCGGGTGCACCGGGCCTACGCCATGGACGCCGTGGCCCAGGAAGTCATGTTCACCGTCGGACCGTTGCTGGTGACCCTGCTGGTCGCCCTCTGGTCGCCGGCCGCCGCGCTTCTCGTCATCAACGTCCTCGGCATTCTCGGCGCGCTCTCCGTCGTGCTGTCCGAGCCCTCGCGCGCGTGGCGCTCGGAGCCCCGCGAGGCCCACTGGCTGGGCGCCCTGCGCTCGCCCGGTCTGCTGGCCCTTCTCGGTTCGTTCTTCTTCGTCGGGCTCGCCCTCGGTTCCATCACCGTCGCGGGCCTCGCCTACGCCGACGACCAGGGCAACGAAGCGGCCTACGGCTGGCTGATGGCCGCTCTCGGCCTGGGCGCGCTGATCGGCGGAGTCCTGTATGGGGCACGGCGCTGGGCAGGCGCCCCCGAGCGGCGGCTGCGGGTCATCATCGGACTGCTCGCCCTGGGCTATCTGCCGCTCATGCTGACGCCCGGTGTGGTGCCGATGACGGCCCTCGCCGCGCTCTCCGGCGTCTTCCTCGCCCCTGCCCTGGCGTGTGGCTTCATCGTCGTCGACCGGCACGCGCCCAGCGGCACGGTCACCGAGGCCTTCTCCTGGCTCGTCACCACCTTCGGTGTGGGGGCGGCCCTCGGCTCGGCGGTCGCCGGGCCGGCCGTCGAACTCGCCGGAACCACCGCGGGCTTCGGTGTCGCCGGAGCCGGTGGCTTCGTGGCCCTCCTTGTCCTCCTGGCCACCGGGCGGGTGCTCGCCGCCCCCGGCCGCAGTGTGCGACACGCCGTCAGCGGGGGCACCGGGAGCAGCGGACACGCCGATAAGAACGCGCACTCATCGGAAAATGATCGAAACGGGGCTGTCGAACCCGGTTTCAGCTCAGGCCATCAGGCGTAATGTTCAGACATGGACCGCCGCATTTTCGGGCTGGAGAACGAGTACGGCGTCACGTGCACGTTCAGGGGACAGCGCCGACTGTCTCCTGACGAAGTGGCGCGCTACCTCTTCCGCCGTGTTGTGTCATGGGGCCGCAGCAGCAATGTCTTCCTGCGGAACGGCGCCCGCCTGTACCTCGACGTGGGTTCGCATCCGGAATACGCAACACCCGAATGCGACAACGTGACCGAACTGGTCACGCACGACAAGGCGGGCGAACGCATTCTCGAAGGCCTGCTCGTCGACGCCGAACGCCGCCTGCACGAGGAGGGAATCGCCGGCGACGTCTATCTTTTCAAGAACAACACCGACTCGGCGGGAAACTCCTACGGCTGCCACGAGAACTATCTCGTCGCCCGCCACGGAGAGTTCTCCCGGCTCGCGGACATCCTCATTCCCTTCCTCGTCACCCGACAGCTCATCTGCGGCGCCGGAAAGGTGCTTCAGACCCCGCGTGGCGCGGTCTACTGCGTCTCCCAGCGGGCGGAGCACATCTGGGAGGGCGTCAGTTCCGCGACGACCCGTTCCCGACCCATCATCAACACCCGTGACGAGCCGCACGCGGACGCCGAGCGCTACCGCCGGCTGCACGTCATCGTCGGCGACTCGAACATGTCCGAGACGACCATGCTGCTCAAGGTCGGCGCCACCGACCTCGTGCTCCGCATGATCGAGGCGGGCACCGTGATGCGCGACCTGACCCTGGAGAACCCGATCCGGGCCATCCGTGAGGTCAGCCACGACATCACCGGCCAGCGCAAGGTCCGCCTCGCCAGCGGCCGCGAGGCCTCCGCCCTGGAGGTCCAGCGGGAGTACTACGAGAAGGCCGCCGACTTCGTCGACCGCCGGGGCATCCGTACGGGCACGGTCGCCCAGGTCCTGGAGCTGTGGGGCCGTACGCTGGACGCCATCGAGGCCGAGGACCTCGACCGCATCGGGACCGAGATCGACTGGGTCATGAAGTACAAGCTCATCGAGCGGTACCGGGCGAAGAACAACATGACCATGTCGCACCCCCGGGTCGCGCAGATAGACCTCGCGTACCACGACATCCACCGCCGCCGTGGGCTCTACTACCTCCTGGAGAGGAAGGGCCAGGCGGCCCGGATCTGCAACGACCTGAAGATCTTCGAGGGCAAGTCGGTGCCCCCGCAGACCACCAGGGCGCGGCTGCGCGGCGATTTCATCCGCCGTGCGCAGGAGCAGCGGCGGGACTTCACCGTCGACTGGGTCCATCTCAAGCTCAACGATCAGGCACAGCGCACCGTGTTGTGCAAGGACCCCTTCCGGTCGGTCGACGACCGGGTGGAAAAGCTGATCGCCGGAATGTAGGACAGCACTGTACGAAGTGCCAGGGCCCCGTGCGTTTCGCGTGCGGGGCCCTTGGCCTGCCCTGAGGGTCCCCTAGAGTGTCGGACAACTACTGTGCCGTCTGAGATCTGAGGAACACGTGCGCCGACTTGCCGGCCTACTGGTCGTCCCGCTGCTGCTGCTCTCGACAGCGGCTTGCGGCAGCGACGACAAGGGCTCCGATAACGCCTCGATGAAGAACGGGCTGCCCGCCATCACCGCGGGTGAGAAGTTCGGGGAGAAGCCCACGCTCGCGAAGGGGGAGGGCGAGCCGCCGAAGGAGCTCAAGGTCAATGTGATCAGCGAGGGTGACGGCGCGGTCACGAAGAAGGGTGACGCGCTTCAGGTGAACTACCTGGGGCAGGCCTGGGACTCCACCACGCCCTTCGACAACAGCTTCGACCGCGGTCAGCCGTTCGAGCTGACCCTGGGCGCCGGTCAGGTCATCAAGGGCTGGGACCAGGGCCTGGAGGGCCAGAAGGTCGGCAGCCGTGTCGAGATCGGCATTCCGCCGGAGCTCGGTTACGGTGCGCAGGGGCAGGGCGACATCAAGCCCAACGCCACTCTCGTCTTCGTCGTGGACATCCTGAAGGCCACCACGGTCCCCAAGTCCGCCGAGGGCACCGAGGTCGCCCAGGAGAACAAGGACCTGCCGAAGGTCGGTACGAACACCGACGGCAAGGCGCCCTCGCTGACCGTTCCGAAGGTCGACCCGCCGACCGAGCTCGTCTCCAACTATGTGCTGGAGTCCAAGGGCGAGGTCGTCAAAGCCACCGACACGGTCGTCGTGAACTACGTCGCGGCGCTGTGGAAGGACGGCAAGGTCTTCGACTCGACGTACGCGACGGGCAAGACGGCGAACTTCCCGCTCGAGCAGCTGACGCTCAAGGGCCTGAAGAACGGCATCGTCGGCAAGAAGGTCGGCAGCCGCATCCTGATCGTCGCCCCGCCGGCCGAGGCCTTCGGGGACCAGGAGCAGCAGGGGATCCCGAAGGGATCCACGCTGGTGTTCGCACTCGACATCCTGGCCAAGATGTAAGACTGTCCCGGTCGCGTAGTTCATCGTTTGCGCGGTTCATCAGTTTGAGGAGCACACTGCAGTGAGCATCGAGAAGCCCGAGGTCGACTTCCCGGGCGGCGAGCCGCCGGCCGACCTGGAGATCAAGGACATCTGGGAGGGCGACGGCCCCGAGGCCAAGGCAGGCGCCATGGTCTCCGTCCACTACGTGGGCGTCTCCTTCTCCACCGGCGAGGAGTTCGATTCCTCGTGGAACCGTGGCACTCCGCTGCAGTTCCAGCTCGGTGCCGGCCAGGTCATCGCCGGTTGGGACCAGGGCGTGCAGGGCATGAAGGTCGGCGGCCGCCGCCAGCTGATCATCCCCGCCCACCTCGCCTACGGCGACCGTGGCGCCGGCGGCAAGATCGCCCCGGGCGAGACCCTGATCTTCGTCTGCGACCTGGTCGCCGTCTGATCGGTCAGGTCACGACCTGAAACGGTCACTCGAGGGTCCCCGTCGTACGGCGGGGACCCTCGGCTTTTGTCACGACACCCCGGGGCGGTACGGTCGGATGTCCGAGAAGTCAATCCGGCAGAAGAGGTGCAGGGCGTCGATGGCGATTGCCAAGGCCGAGCGGCTGATGAATCTGGCCCTCTGTCTGCTCGGAACACGCCGGCCGCTCTCCAAGCGTGAGCTGCGGGACTCGATCGAGGCATATGTCGAGGCCGTCAGGCCGGGCAACGGCGGCGCCGGCGGCGACGACGCCTTCAACCGGATGTTCGAGCGTGACAAGGACGATCTGCGCGAGCTCGGTCTGGTCATCGAGACCGTCGAGAACCTCGAGGGCGAGATCGGTTATCTGGCCCGCCGCGACTCCAACCGGCTCCCGCCGATCACGCTCGACGCAGAGGAGGCCGCTGCGCTCGGTCTCGCCGCCAAGGTGTGGCAGCAGGCCCGCCTCGCCGGAGCGGCCAGCGGGGCCCTGCAGAAGCTGCGTGCCGCCGGGATGCCCGAGGCCGAGGACTCGTACGACGCGCAGCACAGCGCGCTCGAGCCCCGCATCCCCGTCCACGAGACCGCGTTCGAGCCCCTGATGCTGGCGTGCCGTGACCGGCGCCCGGTCGTCTTCGACTACCGCAAGGCGACGGCCGCGCGCCCCGAGACCCGCCAGGTCGAGCCGTGGACCCTGGAGTGCTGGCGCGGCCACTGGTATCTGGCCGGCTGGGACCGCGACCGCGGCGCCGAGCGCGTCTTCCGCCTCTCGCGTATCACCGGCAGGGTGCGTTCGCGGGCCGGTGCCTTCACCGCGCCGGTGCCCGACGTCGTCACCGTCCGTGAGACCGTCGAGAGCTGGGCGGGTGAGATCGCGACCCGTTCCGCCCGGATCCGGCTGCGTACCGGCTGCGGCTATCCGCTGCGGGCCCGGGCGCAGTCCGTACAGGAAGGTACGGACGGCTGGGACGAGCTGGAGATTCCGTACGGACACGGTCTGGACGCCTGGCTGGTGGAGTTCGGTCCCGATGTCGTCGTGCTCGAGCCCGCGGATCTGCGGGCCGATGTGGTGGACCGGCTGCGTGCCGTGGCCAAGGGCTGAAGGGGGAGTCGTACAGCATGGCTGCGAACGCGATCGACCAGACGAGGCGGATGCTCTCCCTCGTGACCTACCTCCGGGAACGGCCCGGCGCGCATGTCGCCGATGTCGCCCGCGCCTTCGGGATCACCGAGGACGAGCTGATCTCCGACCTCGATGTGCTGCCCATGTGCGGCACGAGCTTCCGCGGCGGCGATCTCCTGGACATCGACACCGACGGCGACCGCATCTGGTGGCACAACCCGGACGATGTCGCCGAGCCGCTGCGGCTCGCCGCCGACGAGGCGACGGCCCTGCTGGTCGCGGCGCGTGCCGTGGCCACGCTGCCCGGTCTGCGTGAGAGCGACCGCCAGGCGCTGCTGCGTGCCACCGCCAAGCTGGAGACGGCGGCCGGTGAGGCGGCGGGGGCCAGTTCCCGGCTTTCGGTCACCTTCGAGTCCGAGGGCGGTGTCTTCGCCGAGGTGGACCGGGCGATCTCGGAGCGCCGTCGGCTCTGGGTGCGGTACTACTCGCCGGCCCGCGACGAGCTGACCGAGCGCGAGGTGGATCCGATCCGGCTGTTCGCCGTCGGTCACACCTATATGGAGGCGTGGTGCCGGCTCTCCGAGGCGCGCCGCACGTTCCGGCTCGACCGGGTCGCCGAGATCCGGATCCTCGACGAGCAGTCGGCGCCGCCCGAGATCGAGCTGCGGGATCTGTCGGAGGGGCTGGTCCAGCCGTCCGCCGAGGACCCGGAGGTCGTGGTCGAGGTGGGCCCCGGCGGCCGCTGGGTCGCCGAGTACTACCCGCACGACCGGGCCGACGAGCTGCCCGACGGGGGACTGCGCATCACCCTGCGGACGCCCGCCCCCGCCTCGCTTCGGCGCCTCGCGCTGCGGCTCGGCAGCGACGGACGGATCGTCTCGCCCCAGGACCTCGCCGACAGCGCCCGGGAGGCCGCCACGGCCGCCCTCGCCGCCTACGACGGCCGGGAGTGACTCGGCGGGACGGGCGCGACTCAAGGGGAATGTGACATTCCCTGCCGGGGCGACGCTGTTTCCAGTGGAGCCGATGGATTCGCGAGAGCGCGGGAACCGAAAGGGATGAGGGAAATGTCCGTGATGCACGGAATGACGGCGTCAATCGCACCGGTCCTCTTCAGGGCGGCCTGCCCCGACTGCCGCGCCCGTTGCGAACTCTCCGCGAGCGCGCTGCGTCTCGCGATCGGCGCCAGCCGCCGCACCACCTTCTACTCCTTCACCTGCCCCGAGTGCGGCAGCTCCGTCCGCAAGCCCGCCGGTGAACGGATCATCGAACTCCTCACCGGCGGCGGGGTCCGCACCCTGCGCCTGCACTCCACCGTCTGACGCCCCGTCCGGCGATCCCTCCGTCCCGCAACGTCTAGGCTCGGCACATGTTCTGGCCCATGCTCGCCATCGCACTCGGATTCCTCGGCATCGCCGTCCTCGGCATCCTCGGTATCAAGGTCTTCCTCGAGGCCCAGCGGCTCGGCCGTCAAGTGGCCCGGACCACCGAACGCATCACCCGTGCCGCCGAAGAGCTCGAAAACGCCGCGGGACAGCTGGCCCGAACCGGCGAGTCGCTGCGCTGAGCCCGTGCCGTACGCTGCTCAGGACGGCCCGGAAGGGGATGCGCGGGCCGCAATCGCGAGTATGCACAGGCATTGCCCTGCGTTTACTCCTGCGGGTTACGATCGCAGACAGCGCGGTGGCCGGACGCATGTCCGACCCGCCGGGCATGCACACCATGTCGCCTCGGTGAAGAAGGTAAACAGCTATGGGTAGGCTCGGCCCCACCGAGATCATTCTCATCCTCGTCGTCATCATCCTGCTGTTCGGCGCCAAGAAGCTCCCCGACATGGCCCGTTCGCTGGGCAAGTCCGCCCGCATCCTCAAGAGCGAGGCAAAGGCGATGAAGTCGGACGACCAGCAGAGCGCCCCTGCCGACCCGCCGACCCCCGGCACCCCGGACCAGGCCGCCCCGCGTACCATCCAGGCCGCGCCCGGCGACGTGACCAGCTCGCGTCCCGTCACCGAGCCCTCGGACACCACCAAGCGCTGACCCGGTCCGCCGCGGCCGCCGCACCGAGCGGCGGCCTGCCGCACGAGATGAGGACGTGGGTTGCTCAAGTCTGCCCGCAAGCAGGAGAAGGACCCCGAGGGCCGGATGCCCCTCGTGGAGCACCTGCGTGAACTTCGCAACCGCATGGCGAAGGGCCTCCTGGCCATCGCCGCGGTCACCGTCGTGGCCCTCGTGTACAGCGAGGAGCTCATGCAGTTCCTGACGAAGTCCGTGCCCAAGTGCCCGCAGGGGACGATGGGCGACGGCGGTAACTGTGCGGTCGTCTCCTTCAACACGCTGATCGCCCCCTTCAGCACGACGATCCAGGTCAGCCTCGTGACCGGCCTCGTCGTCGCGAGCCCGGTGTGGCTGTACCAGCTCTGGGCCTTCATCGCGCCCGGCCTGCACAAGACCGAGAAGAAGTACACCTACGCCTTCGTCGGCGCCGCGGTCCCGCTGTTCGCCGCCGGCGCCTACCTCGCGTACCTCATCCTGCCGATCAGCGTGAAGGTCCTCATCAGCCTCACGCCCGGCGGTTCCGCGAACATCCTCTCCCTCGGTGACGTCCTCGACTTCACCCTGCGCATGGTGCTCGTCTTCGGCCTCGCCTTCGAGCTCCCGCTCGTCCTCGTCATGCTGAACCTCACCGGAGTCCTCACCGGTCGCCGCATGGCCGGCTGGTGGCGCGGCGTGATCATGGGCGTCTTCGTCTTCGGCGCCGTCATCACCCCCACCACCGACCCCGTCGGAATGATCGCGCTGGCCGGACCGATCACCGTCCTGTACTTCGGGGCCGTCGGCTTCTCGCTGATCAACGACCGACGTCGGGCCCGCAACAACCCCGACGCCGAACTCGACGACGACGAGGCATCCAGCCTCGACCTCACCCCGGAGGGCGTCGAAGCCGTCGAGCCCGTCGGCGCGGCCCGTGCCCTGCCCGAGCAGTCCAGTGGCGAGGCCGACGGCGGCAGGTCGTCCCGGCCGGGCAGTTACGACGACATCACCTGATCTTGTAGGGTCCTCCCCCCAGACTCCGTCCGGGGGGACACCCATGACCAGCGAGATCACCCTTCTCGTCAATCCCACCGCGGGACACGGCCGGGGCGCGCACGCCGCGCAGCCGGCCGCCGGCGCGCTCAGGGACGCCGGATTCGCCGTCCGTACCGTCGTCGGCGCCGACGCCGACGACGCTCTGCGGCGCGCCCGCGACGCCGTCGCCGACGGAACCGGCGCACTCGTGGCCGTCGGGGGCGACGGCATGATCTCGCTCGCCCTCCAGGCCCTCGCCGGCACGCGGACCCCGCTCGGCGTGGTCGCGGTCGGCACCGGAAACGACTTCGCCCGCAGCCTCGGCCTGCCCGTACGCGACCCCGAGGCCGCCGGACGGCTCGTCGCCGAGCTGCTCAAGGGCGGCGGCGGACGCGACATCGACCTCGGCAGGGTCGGCGACCGCTGGTTCGGCACCGTCCTCGCCTCCGGCTTCGACTCCCGCGTCAACGATCGCGGCAACCGGATGAAGCTGCCGGTCGGCCGCTTCAAGTACGACCTCGCCATCCTCGCCGAGCTCGCCTCGTTCCGGCCCGTCCCGTACCGCCTCACCTTCGACGACGGCACCGAGCGGCAGGTCGACGCCACCCTCGTCGCCGTCGGGAACGGCACCTCGTACGGCGGGGGGATGCGGATCTGCGCCGACGCGCGCATGGACGACGGCCTCTTCGACGTCACGGTCGTCGGCGGCTGCTCCCGTACGACCCTGATCAAGGTCTTCCCGCGGGTCTACCGCGGCACGCACCTCGACCACCCCAAGGTCACCGTCCACCGCGTCCGCGCCGTCACCCTGGACGCCCCCGACGTCACCGGCTACGCGGACGGCGAGCCGCTCGGACCACTGCCGCTGACCGCCGAATGCGTCCCCGGAGCGCTGCGCGTCCTGGCGCTCCAAGGGGTGCCCGACGGACCCGATCGGCCGGCGCCGGACCATGCGCCGGGGCGGTGAATCGGTCCGTCATTAAAGATCGCGTCAGTGTCAGAGGTGACGGGTAGGCTCGACAGCAAGATGACAGAGGACCTCACACCAGCCGAAGCGTACGCAGCTGCCCGGGCCCGCAATGCCGAGCAGGCCACGGCGCTGGCCCCCTTCCGCGAGATGTACGAGTTCGGTCTGGACCCCTTCCAGATCGAGGCCTGCCAGGCCCTCGAGGCGGGCAAAGGCGTGCTCGTCGCCGCCCCCACGGGCTCGGGCAAGACCATCGTCGGCGAATTCGCCGTCCACCTCGCCCTGCTCCAAGGGCGCAAGTGCTTCTACACGACACCCATCAAGGCGCTGTCGAACCAGAAGTACGCCGACCTCGTCAAGCGGTACGGACCCGGCAAGGTCGGCCTGCTCACCGGCGACAACAGTGTCAACGGCGACGCCCCGATCATCGTCATGACCACCGAGGTCCTGCGCAACATGCTGTACGCGGGATCCCAGGCTCTCAGCGGCCTCGGATACGTGGTCATGGACGAGGTGCACTACCTCTCCGACCGCTTCCGCGGCGCCGTGTGGGAGGAAGTGATCATCCACCTCCCCGAGTCGGTGACCCTGGTCTCACTCTCCGCGACCGTCTCCAACGCGGAGGAGTTCGGCGACTGGCTCGACACCGTCCGCGGCGACACCGAGGTCATCGTCTCCGAGAGCCGCCCCGTGCCGCTCTGGCAGCACGTGCTCGCCGGACGGCGGATGTACGACCTCTTCGAGGAGGAGACCGACCACGGCGGCCGCGGCGCGTCCCGCCGCGAGGTCAACCCCGATCTGCTGCGCCTGGCCCGGACCGAGAACTCCCGTACGTACAACCCGCGCGAGCGCCGCCGCGGCAAGATGATCCGCGAGGCCGACCGGGAGCGCGAGCGCCGTCAGCGCTCCCGCATCTGGACGCCCGGACGCCCCGAGGTCATCGAGCGGCTCGACGCCGAAGGGCTCCTGCCCGCCATCACCTTCATCTTCAGCCGGGCGGGCTGCGAGGCAGCCGTCCAGCAGTGCCTGTACGCGGGCCTCCGGCTCAACGACGACGATGCCCGCCAGCGGGTCCGCGAGATCGTCGAGGCGCGCACCGCATCCATCCCGTCCGAAGACCTCCACGTCCTCGGGTACTACGAGTGGCTGGAAGGCCTGGAGCGCGGCATCGCCGCCCACCACGCCGGAATGCTCCCCACCTTCAAGGAAGTCGTCGAGGAACTCTTCGTGCGCGGTCTGGTCAAGGCCGTCTTCGCCACCGAGACCCTCGCGCTGGGCATCAACATGCCCGCCCGTTCGGTGGTCCTGGAGAAGCTCGTCAAGTGGAACGGCGAGCAGCACGCGGACATCACCCCCGGCGAGTACACGCAGCTCACCGGACGCGCCGGGCGCCGTGGCATCGACGTCGAGGGCCACGCCGTCGTCCTGTGGCAGCGCGGCCTCGACCCCGGCCACCTCGCCGGACTCGCCGGCACGCGTACGTACCCGCTGCGCTCCAGCTTCAAGCCGTCGTACAACATGGCCGTCAACCTGGTCGACCAGTTCGGGCGCCACCGCTCCCGCGAGCTGCTCGAGACCTCCTTCGCGCAGTTCCAGGCCGACCGGTCCGTCGTCGGCATCTCCCGCCAGGTCCAGAAGAACGAAGAGGGCCTGGAAGGCTACCGGGAGGGCATGACCTGCCACCTCGGGGACTTCGAGGAGTACGCGCGGCTGCGCCGCGACCTCAAGGACCGCGAGACGGAACTGGCCAAGCAGGGCGCGGCACAGCGCCGTGCGCAGGCCGCCGCCTCCCTGGAGAAGCTCAAGCCCGGCGACATCATCCACGTCCCCACCGGCAAGTTCGCCGGTCTCGCCCTCGTCCTCGACCCCGGCATTCCCGCCGGGCGGACCAACGGCCACCGCGGCTTCGAGCACCACGACGGGCCCCGCCCGCTCGTCCTCACTGCCGAACGGCAGGTCAAGCGGCTCGCCTCGATCGACTTCCCGATCCCGGTCGAGGCCATGGAGCGCATGAGGATCCCGAAGTCCTTCAACCCGCGCTCCCCGCAGTCCCGGCGGGACCTCGCCTCCGCGCTGCGCACCAAGGCCGGGCACCTCAACCCGGAGCGGCACCGCAGGGAGCGCTCGGCGGCCGCCGACGACCGCGAGATCAACCGGCTGCGCACCGAGCTGCGCGCCCACCCCTGCCACGGCTGCGACGAGCGCGAGGACCACGCCCGCTGGGCCGAGCGCTACCACCGGCTCCAGCGCGACACCCGGCAGCTGGAGCGGCGCATCGAGGGCCGCACCAACACCATCGCCCGCACCTTCGACCGGATCGTCGCACTCCTCACCGAGCTCGACTACCTCCGTGGCGACGATGTCACCGACAACGGCAAGCGGCTCGCCCGGCTCTACGGCGAACTCGATCTGCTGGCCAGCGAATGCCTGCGCGACGGCGTCTGGGAGGGTCTGACCCCGCCCGAACTGGCCGCCTGCGTCTCCGCGTTGGTCTACGAGGCGCGGCAGGCCGACGACGCCGTGCCGCCGAAGGTCCCCGCCGGGAAGGCGAAGGCCGCGCTCGGCGAGATGGTGCGGATCTGGGGGCGGCTCGACGCCCTGGAGGAAGAGTTCAAGATCAACCAGGCGGAAGGGGTCGGTCAGCGCGAACCCGACCTCGGCTTCGCCTGGGCCGCCTACCAGTGGGCCTCCGACAAGGGGCTCGACGAGGTCCTGCGCGAGGCCGAGATGCCCGCGGGCGACTTCGTCCGCTGGTGCAAGCAGGTTATCGACGTCCTCGGACAGATCGCCGCGGCAGCGCCCAAGGAGAACAGCACCGTCTCCAAGAACGCGCGCAAGGCGGTGGAGTCGCTGCTGAGGGGCGTCGTCGCCTACAGCTCGGTGGGCTGACCCTCGTCCGAAGTCGCTTGCAGGGGCCCGTGGTTGATGCCACGGGCCCTTGGCGTTCGCGAGCCTCTTCCTCGGGGCCGCGGTGTTTCGTCCGGCAGGGGCCGGGTTGTCCACAGGGCGTCCCGAGGGCGTTGTCCACAGGGGTGGCGGAGTGTCAGGCCTCTCCGATTCCATGGACTCACACACCGGGCAACACTGCTGGGAGGGGACCCACGTGACCACGCAAACCGGTTCGGCCGCCGTCGAGGAGACGGCCGGCGGACAGAAGATCGTGCCGGGGCCACGGGGCGTGCCGCTGCTCGGAAACCTGCCGGAGTTCGGCAAGGACCCGCTCGCCTTCTTCGAGCGGCTGCGCGAGCGCGGAGACTTCGTCAGCTGGCGCTTCGGGCCGGGCCCCGCCCTGTTCATTGCCCACCCCGACACCATCGGCGAACTCCTCACCGAAGTCGAGCGCACCTTCGACCAGCCCGACCTCGGCATCGCCTTCCGCACCCTGCTCGGCAACGGAGTGGTCGTCGCCAAGGGCGCCGACTGGCGCCGCAAGCGCTCCCTCGTCCAGCCCTCGGTCCGGCCCAAGCAGGTGCGGTCCTACGCCGCCACCATGGCCGAGTGCGCGATCGCCCTAGCCGACCGGTGGAGCGACGGACAGCGCATCGACATCAAGAAGGAGATGGCCGCCCTCACCCAACTCATCGCCGTCCGCACCATCTTCGGCGTCGACACCGCCGCCGACGCCGAAGCCATCGGCCGCGCCATGGACGTCGCGCAGAAGGAGATAGGCGCCGAGTTCAGCGGCATCGGCGCCCTGCTGCCCGACTGGGTACCCACCCCGGGTCGCGCACGCATCAAACGCGCCACCGCCGTCATCGACGCCGAGGTCTCCCGAGTCGTCGCCCGCCACCGCGAAGGCGACACCGAACGGCCCGATCTGCTCAGCCGGCTCCTCGCCGCCCAGGACGAGACCGGCGCCCACCTCTCCGACCAGGAGATCCGCGACGAGACCGTCACTCTCTACATCGGCGGACACGAGACCACCAGCTCGACCCTGGTCTGGGCATGGCATCTGCTCTCCCGCAACCCCCGCGTGCGCGAGGCGCTCGCCGAGGAACTCGACCGGGTCCTCGGCGATCACGAGCCCGGTTTCGACGACTACGCCCGGCTGACCTACACCCAGGCCGTCGTGAAGGAGACCCTGCGGCTCTACCCGACCATCTGGCTCCTCACCGGTATCGCCAAGGAGGGCGCGACCCTCGGCGGAATGGCGATACCTCCCGGGACGCGGGTATGGAGCAGCCAGTGGGCCACGCACCGGGACGTCCGCTGGTACGGCGACCCCGAGGAGTTCCGCCCCGAACGGTGGGGAGCGGTGGAGGGCGCGCCCGCCGAGGAGATACCCGAGTACGCCTGGTTCCCGTTCGGCGGCGGGCCGCGCGTCTGCCTCGGAACGCGGTTCGCGATGGTCGAGGCCGTGCTCGTCCTCGCCGTGCTCGCCCGGCGGTTCCGTCTCGACCTCGATCCCGGGGAGATACGCCCCGTACCGAGCCTGACGCTCCAGCCGGACCGGGAGGTCCTCGCCACGGTCCGCGCCCGCGGCTGAGGAATGATTCAGGTATGAAGATCACGGCTCGGGGACTCAACCGCTCCACGTTGGCACGGCAGTTGCTGCTGCGGCGCGAGAAGCTCGGCGCGGCCGAAGCTGTACGACGGGTGGTCGCCCTCCAGGCCCAGCAGCCGGCGTCGCCGTATGTCGCGCTGTGGAACAGGACCGCCGCGTTCGACCCGTCCGACCTCGACGGCGCCTTCGCCGACGGGACGGTCGTCAAGTCGACACTCATGCGGATCACCCTCCACGCGGTGCACGCCGACGACTACCGGCCCTTCCGGGAGGCGGTGCATCCGCTGCTGAGGTCCGGGAGGCTCGGAGACCGCTTCACGGCGTCGGGTCTGACCCCGGCGGACGCGGACATGCTCGTTCCGGAGCTGCTGGCCTTCGCCGACCGGCCCCGGTCCAACGCGGAGTACGAGGCGTGGCTCGAACAGCGGGTGGGGGCCGCGCCGAAGTCGGGGGCCTGGTGGGGGCTGCGGCACTACACGCCGCTGCTGCACGCGCCCACGACGGCACCGTGGTCGTTCGGGGAGCGCCCCGCGTATGTCGCTCCCCCCGACCCGCCGGCGCCGCCGGAGCCGGAGGTGTCGGACGCGGCACTGCGGATGCTGGTCCTGCGCTATCTCGAAGGGTTCGGGCCGGCGTCGGTGGCGGACGTGGCGCAGTTCGGGCTGGTCCAGCGGGCCAGGGTCAGGAAGGCGCTGGGCGTGCTGTCCGACGAGCTCGAGCGGTGCCAAGGGCCGGACGGCGAGGAACTGTTCGACGTGCCGGGCGCATGCCGCCCGGACGAGGACACGCCCGCGCCGGCACGGCTGATGGCCATGTGGGACAGCACCCTGCTGGCCTACGCCGACCGTGGGCGGGTCATCCCGCCCGAGTACCGCACGGAGGTGATCCGCAGAAACGGGGACGTGCTGCCGACCCTGCTGGTCGATGGATATGTGGCCGGGGTGTGGCGCCCGATGGAGGGAGGGATAGAGGCGACCGCGTTCCAGGACCTGCCGGACCAGGTCTGGGAGGAACTGGCGGAGGAGGCCCGCTCGCTGGTGGCCTTCCTCTCCGACCGCGAGCCGGAGGTGTACCGCCGCTACGGCCACTGGTGGAGCAAGCTGCCGCATGCGGAGACCCGGCTGCTGCCTGGGCAGTGAGGTGTGGGGGCTTCGCTCAGCTCCGGGGCGTGGGGCGGTGCGGGGTGCTCAGGCGGGTTGCCAGAGCCCGCAGGTCCTCGGCGGGTAGGACCCGGTTGTCGAAGCCGGGGAGGGGGACGTGGAGGGGGGACGTCCAGCGGGCGGGGATGGCCGAGGGGCCGTACACCGCGCCGGCGAGGGTACCCGTGACGGCTGCCACGGTGTCCGTGTCTCCGCCCAGGTCGATCGCCGCGGCGACAGCGGCCTCGAACGAGTCCGTCGTTCGCAGGGCCCAGACCGCGGAGCCCAGGCAGGGCCAGACTGCGCCGTTGAACTCGGTGGCGTCGTCCGGGTGCCAGTCGGGGGCGAGGACCGTCGACCAGCGGTCCCGGTGCGGCGCGGCGACGGAGGCGAGCGTGGTGGGCAAGGCCTCGAGCGGGTCCTCGCCGTCGAGGGCGACGCGGACGAGGTCGTGGAGGATCGCCGTACCCTCCCAGGCGGCGCCGTCGCCGTGGGTGAGGGCCGTGATGCGGCGGGCGGCGTCCATCGTGGCCTCGTGACCCGCCGCCGCGAAGTGGACCGCCGACGTCGACGCCCGCATCAAGGAACCGTTGCCCGCCGCACGGCCGTTGACCTGGAAGTGCAGCGCGGCCGCGGTGTCCCACGGGTCGCCGCCGGTGAGGACGGACTCGGTCTGGAGGCCGATGTCCTTCGGTTCGGCGCCCGCCCAGCGGCGGAACCGGTCGAAGACGTCCGGCAGGTCGAGCCCGCCCCGGTCGAGGAGCGACTCCCCGACCAGGACGGCCATCTGCGTGTCGTCGGTGGCCTCGCCCGGGTCCCAGCCGCCGCCCCCGCACATCTCCCCGACGCCGTCGGGGAAGCGTTCCCGGAACATGCCCGGCAGTCCGAACTCGAAGGGGGCGCCCAGCGCGTCCCCCACCGCGGAGCCGAGTACGGCGCCGACGGCGCGTTCAGTCGTTCGCATCCCGGCAGCCTAGGCGGCATCTCGCGCGGGACGTGGGCCTTTTCGCAGCCGGAGTGCCAGGAAGAGCAGCAGCCCGAAGGGGGACAGCAGGATCGTCAGGATCAGCAACGGGCCCATCAGCAGGGGAGAGAGACCCAGCCTGCGCGCCTCGCGGTACATCCACTGGCCGAGCAGCAGGTCCCAGGCGATGACCTGTGCCCAGATCGCTCCGGCGCCGTTCGCCAGTGCTGTGAGGTCCCGGAAGGTGTCGAGGTCGGGGCTGCTGACGGCCGCCCACAGTTCCGGGAGGATCGGGAGCGCCAACGCGAGGTAGACCGCCAGGATCGGCACGACCGTCAGCGGCGAGGCCGCGAGCCGCTCCGTGCCACGCCATCCCGGCGCGAAGATCATCAGCAGCCAGACGGGCGCCGCGAGGAAGAAGGAGAGCTCGAAGAGGAAGCCGGTCATGACGTGAACTCCTTGGCGGTGAGCGCGGTTTCGGCGCGGGCCGGGGTTCGTAGAGCCGCCCATGTCGCCACGGCGCCGACGAGCGCGAGAGCGCCGGCCGCGGCGAGCGTCGTGCCGTCGGGGTCCAGCAGCGCCTGACCGCGCAACGCCTGCCAGGTGACGAGGGCGAGCACCGCCGCGTACGTCCCCGACACGACCAGCGTCAGACGCAACCGCACCCGTTCGTCGCGCAGTCGGGCGAACCGCGGGGCGAGCGCGACAAGAGCGAGCAGCAGGAGCGGGATCACCTGCAGGGCGTGCATCCCGAAGAAGTGGGCGATACGCAGATCGCCGCCGGTCGTGGACCAGCCGGTCACGGGCATGGAGGGCCCGCCGTCCGGGACGCCGACGCTGTGCGCGCCGACGATCGCCGCGTCGTCCCCGGCCGCGAGCTGTTCCGGGGTCGGTTGCACCATGAGGAAGCCGATGGCGGCTCCCAGGAGGGCGATCAGGGAGCCGAGGCGTACGGCCCAGGCGGTGGCGCGGTCCAGGATCCGGGCGCGCAACAGCAGGATCGCGATGACCAGGGCGGCCAGCCACAGGACGACGACCGTGAGGCCCATCGCCTGGAAGACCGCGGCGTCGAAGGCGGTCTCCTGGTTGAAGTGGCTCTGCTTGCCACGGACCACCTGCGTCGTGATCAGCACCATCTCGCCGGCGCCGGCGGCGGCCAGGACGGTGCCGGCCCACCAGCCGACGCGTCGGCCACGGGGGAGCAGGGTGAGCATCCAGGCGAGCGTCATGCAGTAAGCGACGAACGAGACCGCGAACTTGAACGGCTTGGTCCAGATCGGAACGCCGACCAGGATCCGGTCGTCGAGGACCAGGCCGCCGACCGAGACCAGGGCGAGTAACGCCATGGAGGCGGAGAACCAGACAAGTGGGCGATGCAGGTCGCGGACCTGCGGCAACGATGAGGACATGGGTACCCCCGTGAGTTATAGATAGTGGCACTTGCCGCTATCTGATAGCGCCACTATCTATGATGGGGGGATCGGCTGGCAAGGCCGGGGCAGGATCGGGAAGGTGAACGCAGAGTGCGCATCGGAGAGTTGAGCCGCAGGACCGGGGTGTCCGTGCCGACGATCAAGTACTACGTGCGGGAAGGGCTGTTGCCGGCCGGGCAGTTGACGAGCCCGAACCAGGCCTCGTACGACGAGACGCACGAGCGGCGCCTTCGGCTGGTCCGGGCGCTGCTGGACGTCGGGGGGCTCTCGGTCGCGGCGATCCGCGACGTGATCGCGGCGGTCGAGGACCCGGACCGCTCGGTGCACAAGCTGCTCGGTGCGGCCGCGGACCGGGTGGTGCCGCGCTACACCGAGGAGCCGGGGGAGGGCGTCGTCGATGCCCGGAAGACGGTGGAGGAGCTGATCGCGCGGCGCGGCTGGCGGGTGCACGCGGGCAACCCGGCGGCGGACGCGCTGGCGGTGGCCCTGGCGGCGCTGGACGCGGTGGGGCACGCGGACTTCGCGGAGGTGCTCGAGGCGTACGCGGAGGCGGCGGAGCAGGTGGCGCGGGCGGACCTGGAGTACGTGGCGCGGAACGTGGAGCGCGAGGACCTGGTGGAGAGCGTGGTGGTGGGGACGGTACTGGGGGACGCGGTGTTCGGGGCAATGCGTCGGCTGGCGCATGTGGACGCGTCGGTGCGGGTCTTCGGCGACGGGGAGTGACCGGGCGCCTTGCTGGTGCGCGCGCCTCGGGCTGCCCTGGCCCCGGCGTGCGTGCCTCGCGGGCGGGTGCGCATCGGGGTGGCCCCGGCCCCCGGCGTGCGTGCCCCGCGGGCGGGTGCGCATCGGGGTGGCCCCGGCCCCCGGCGTGCCCGGCCCTTGCGGGTGCGGGCCGCCGGCCCATGGGCTGAACGGCCCTTGAAGGGGCGCCGTCCCCGTGGGTTGTGCCCACCCGTCCCGCCCCGCGGGACGATTGCCCACAACGGTGGGTGGAGGTGGGGGACGCCCCGTGGGATGACTGCCCGCAACCGTGGGTGGAGGTGGGGGACGCCCCGTGGGACGGCTGCCCGCAACGGTGGGTGCGGGTGGGGGCGCCCCTCGGGATGACTGCCCGCAACGGTGGGTGCGGGTGGGAGGTGCCCCGTGGGACCCGGGTCAGTTCTCCTGTTCGCGTTCGACCTGGTCGTTCCAGTCGCGCTTGATCGCGCGCCAGGCCTCGTCCGTCTTGCCCAGGCGCCAGTAGCCCGAGATCGACAGGCGTTCGCGCGGCACTTCGCGCTCCAGACGCAGGTGGCGGCGGAGGTCCTTCACGAAGCCCGCCTCGCCGTGGACGAAGGCGTGCACGTCGCCCGCCGGGAAGTCCAGGCCCTTCACCGCCTCCAGCAGGGCCGCGCCCGTCGGGCGGTCGCCCCGGTGGAGCCAGGTCACCTCGACGCCCGCGGCCGTCGCGAACTTCTGCTCCTCCGTCGCGTCCGCGACCTCCAGGAACGCGTGCACCGTCGAACCCTCCGGCAGCCGCTCCAGGGCCACCGCGATCGCCGGCAGGGCGCTCTCGTCGCCCACCAGCAGGTGCCAGTCCGCCGCCGGGTCCGGCGCGTAACCGCCGCCGGGACCCAGGAAGCGCATCGTCTCGCCCGCCTGCGCCCGCGCCGCCCACGGCCCCGCCAGGCCCTCGTCGCCATGGACCACGAAGTCGACGGTCAGCTCGCGGTGGTCCGGGTCCCAGCTCCGTACCGTGTACGTCCGCGTGGTGGGCCACTGCTCGCGCGGGAACTCCTCGCGGATCCGCTCCATGTCGAACGGCTCCGGATAGCTCACGCCCTCCGGCGCGAACAGCAGCTTCACGTAGTGGTCGGTGTGCTCACCCAGCTCGAACGCGTCCAGGCCGTTCCCGCCGAGCACCACCCGCACCATGTGCGGCGTGATCCGCTCCGTGTGCAACACCTCTGCCTCGTGGGCCTTCGGTGCCTTGCGCGCCGGCTGCTCTGCCACGACGGTCTCCCCTGATTCCGCGAACTTAGGTATGCCTAAGCTAGCATCCCGGCGATCCCGGGCCCATAAGGCCTCAGCGCGCCAGCACCGGCAGCAGCCTGCCGACGGCCCCGCCCAGACCCCACCGCGTCACCAGCGCCGCCAGTGCCTCCGGGTCCCTCGGCTCGCCCGGCAGGGCCGGGTCGAAGTCCGGCAGCGGTACGTCGCCGGCCACCTCGACGACCTTCGGGGCCACGTCCAGATACGACGCCGCCTCCACGATCCCGCGCCGCTTGGCCGGGGTCAGCTTCGACGTGCGGTCCACCGCTGCCGCGCGAACGCCCGCCAGATCGCCGTACTCCGTGATCAGCTGCGCGGCCGTCTTCTCGCCGATGCCCTTCACCCCGGGCAGCCCGTCGCTGGCGTCACCGCGCAGCGCCGCGAAGTCGGCGTACTGGTCGGCCCGCACCCCGTACTTCGTACGGATGAGTTCGCCGTCGACCAGATCGCAGTCGCCGACGCCCTTGCGCGGGTACAGCACCCGCACGCCGCGCTCGTCGTCCACCAGCTGGAAGAGGTCCCGGTCGCCCGTGACGATGTCCACCGGCCCCTTGGCCTGCCCGGCCAGGGTCCCGATGACGTCGTCCGCCTCGTAGCCCGCCACTCCGACCCGGGCGATGCCGAGGGCGTCCAGGACGGCCTCGATCACCGGCACCTGCGGGGCGAGCGTGTCCGGGACCTCCTCCTCGTCCGGCCCCGTCTCGGTCTCCACGGCGACGCGGTGGGCCTTGTACGAGGGGATCAGGTCCACCCGCCACTGGGGCCGCCAGTCGGCGTCCATGCAGGCGACGAGGTCGTCGGGGTGGTGGTCCTGGACGAGCCGGGTGATGAAGTCGAGGAGGCCGCGCACGGCGTTGACCGGCGTGCCGTCCGGGGCCCGGACCGAGTCCGGCACACCGAAGTACGCGCGGAAGTAGAGAGAGGCGGTGTCGAGGAGCATCAGGCGTCGCGTCACACCCCGATCATGCCGCACCCCACCGACACCGACCCCGAATGACCTCAACCGGCCGTCACCGACACCGGCCCGGAGTGACCTCAACCGGCAGTCACCGGCACCGGCCCTCACCGACACCGATCCCGAGCGACCGCCACCGGCCCTCACCGACACCGATCCCGAGCGACCGCCACCGGCCCCCACCGGCCCCCACCGGCCCTCACCGGCCCTCACCGGCCCCGGCCTCCAGCGGCCGCCACCGCCCCACCCGACACCCGCCCCACGCGCCGAACCCCCGGTTCCAGTGACCCCCGTCACCTTTGCGTTTGCCCCGTGGGGACCAGGGCAGGCGCGGGCCCGGAGCGGACCCGGTACGGGATTCAACAACGGATCTTCGTACGTCACGGGAGGCGCGGGCCGAAACCGCCCCGCTCCACGGCCCGGCTGCGGGGTGGGGGTCTCCCCAGGACGGAGTCCTGGGGGAGGGCCGTTTTCGTTTCAACGCGTGAGGTATATGTGTCCAGGCTCCAGGCCGATCACCTGTACAAGGTGTTCGGCAGACGACCCGACGAAGCCGTCAAGAAACTCAGCGGAGGCGCCGACCGCGACGAACTCCGCGCCGACGGTACGACCGCAGCCGTGATCGACGCGTCCTTCGTCGTCGAGCCCGGCCAGATCTTCGTCGTGATGGGTCTGTCGGGATCGGGCAAGTCCACCCTGCTGCGGATGCTCAACGGCCTGCTGGAGCCCACCGCAGGCCGCGTGCTCCACGACGGCAAGGACCTCACCGCGCTCAGCCCCCGCGATCTGCGCACCGTGCGGTCCACGAAGATCAGCATGGTCTTCCAGCACTTCGCCCTCTTCCCGCACCGCAGCGTCCTCGAGAACGCCGCGTACGGCCTGGAGGTCCAGGGCGTCCCGCGCGCCGAGCGCGAGACCCGGGCCACCGAGGCCCTGGAGATGTGCGGCCTCGCCGGCTGGGAGAATTCCTGGCCCGACGAGCTCTCCGGCGGAATGCAGCAGCGCGTGGGCCTCGCCCGCGCGCTGGCCACCGACGCCGACCTGCTGCTCATGGACGAGTCGTTCAGCGCGCTCGACCCGCTGATCCGCCGCGACATGCAGGACCAGCTCCTCGAACTGCAGAAGCGACTGAAGAAGACCATCGTCTTCATCACCCACGACCTCAACGAGGCCATGCGTCTCGGTGACCGCATCGCGGTGATGCGCGACGGCCGGATCGTCCAGCTCGGCGACGCCGAGGACATCCTGGTCCGCCCCGCCAACGACTACGTCGCCTCCTTCATCCAGGACGTCGACCGCTCCCGCGTCCTCACGGCAGCCGCCGTGATGACCGAGCCCGAGCACCCGACGCCGGACGGCTGCGACTGCGAGACCGTCGGCCCCGACACCCTGGTCGCCGACCTGTGTGCCGTCAGCGCCCGCGTCCCGCACGCGGTCGCCGTCAAGGACACCGACGGCACCGTCGTCGGAGTCGTACCCCAGTCCCGTCTGATCGGCTTCATCGGAGACGAGCAGCGCCCGCCCATTGCCTGCACCACCGGCGAGAAGGAGGTGGCCACGCATGCCTAGGCTCCCTCTCGGCCAGTGGGTCGACAGCTCCGTCGACTGGCTCCAGGCACAACTGTCCTGGCTCTTCGACGCCATCACCGCCGCCGTCACCGGTCTCTACGACGGCATCGACGCGGTCCTCTCCGCACCCGAGCCCCTGCTCTTCGCGGGCATCCTCGCCGTCGTCGCCTGGTGGCTGCGCGGGCTGACCGCCGGTGTGCTCGCCTTCGCGGGCTTCGCGCTCGTCGACTCCATCGAGCTGTGGGACGACGCCATGTCGACCCTCTCGCTGGTGCTCGTGGCGACCCTCGTCACCCTGGTGATCGCGATCCCGCTCGGTATCTGGGCGGCCCGCTCCAAGACCGTCAGCGCCGTGCTGCGCCCGGTCCTGGACTTCATGCAGACCATGCCCGCCATGGTCTACCTGATCCCCGGCATCATCTTCTTCGGCGTCGGCGTGGTGCCCGGCATCATCGCCACCATCGTCTTCGCCCTGCCGCCCGGCGTGCGGATGACCGAGCTCGGCATCCGCCAGGTCGACGGCGAGCTGGTCGAGGCGGCCGAGGCGTTCGGCACCACCCCGCGCAACACCCTCCTGCGCGTCCAGCTGCCGCTCGCCCTGCCCACGATCATGGCCGGCATCAACCAGGTCATCATGCTGGGCCTGTCCATGGTCGTCATCGCCGGCATGGTCGGCGGCGGCGGGCTCGGCGGCGCCGTCTACCGCGCCATCGGCAACGTCGACATCGGCCTCGGCTTCGAGGCCGGCATCTCGATCGTCATCCTCGCCATGTACCTGGACCGGATGACCGGCGCGCTCGGCCGTCAGGTCTCGCCACTCGGCCGTCGGGCCCTCGCCAAGGCGCGGGCCGCGAGCGCGGCGCGCGCCGGGGCGAAGCTCTGGAACCATCGCCCGCAGCCCGTCACCGCCCTCGTCGGCGTGGTCGTCCTCGCCCTCGTCGCGGGTGGCATGGGCTTCCTCGGCGGCGGCGCGGCCTCGACGACCGCCGGCGGCAAGGACATCGGCCACGGCAAGAAGATCAACCTCGGCTACATCCCCTGGGACGAGGGCATCGCCTCCACCTTCCTCTGGAAGGAACTGCTCGAACGGCGCGGCTACGAGGTCGACGCCAAGCAGCTGGAGGCCGGAGCGCTCTACACCGGTCTCGCCGGTGGCCAGATCGACTTCCAGACGGACTCCTGGCTGCCGGTCACCCACGCCCAGTACTGGGAGAAGTACCAGAACAAGCTGGAGGACCTCGGCTCCTGGTACGGCCCGACCTCCCTCGAGCTGTCCGTGCCCTCCTACATGAAGGGCATCGACTCGCTCGAGGACCTCAAGGGCAAGGGCGACCAGTTCAAGGGCCGGATCATCGGCATCGAGCCGAGCGCCGGAATGATGGGCATCCTCAAGGACAAGGTCATGAACGACTACGGCCTGAAGGGCGAGTACAAGGTCGTCGACGGCTCCACGCCCGGCATGCTCGCCGAGCTGAAGCGCGCCTACGACAAGAAGGAACCGGTCGTCGTCACGCTCTGGTCGCCGCACTGGGCCTACTCCAGCTACGACCTGAAGAAGCTCAAGGACCCCAAGGGCACGTGGGGCACGGGCGACGGCGTCCACACCCTCGCCCGCAAGGGCTTCACCGCCGACAACCCCGAGGTCGGGTCCTGGCTGAAGAACTTCGAGCTGACCGAGAAGCAGCTCACGGATCTCGAAGCCGCCATCCAGGAGACCGGCAAGGGCAAGGAGCAGGAGGCGGTCCGCGGCTGGCTCGAGAAGAACCCCGGCCTCGCCGAGAAGCTGGCTCCGCAGTAGGTCCGAGGACGGATTCCCGACTCCTGTCCGAATAGGGGTGGTCGCCGAGCGTATTCGGTGGCCACCCCTTTTCGTCACGACGCGAAACCCTGCCCGAAAGCTGCGTAAGGTTCAGGTAACCGACCAGTACGCAGGCGCGAGGGAAGAGGGAGGGAGCCGTCATGGACGAGAAGGAATCACTGCGCGTGGGCGCGGCCGTCAAGAGGCGCCGCAGGGCTCTCAAGCTCACGCTGGCCGTCGTCGCCTCGCGCAGCGGCCTGTCCGTGCCCTTCCTCAGTCAGATCGAGAACGAGCGGGCCCGCCCCAGCACGCGATCCCTCCAGCTGGTCGCCGGAGCGCTGGAGACCACGGCCGCGGAGCTGCTGGCCGCCGCGGAGTCCGCCCGTACGGTCGATGTCGTACGCGCCGCCGAGCAGGCCCGCCACGACCTGCCCGAAGGGGTACGGTCCCTGGTCCGCGGCCGGCACCAGCTCCACGCACTCGAGTTCACCGGTGAGCGGGACGCGGGACGCGAATTCCAGCACCGCAACGACGAGTTGCTGTTCGTCGCCGACGGCGCCGCCGAGGTGGAGGCCGAGGGACGGGCGTACCGGCTGGAACGCGGGGACACGCTGTATCTCTCCGGAGGCGTACGGCACCGCTGGCGCGCCACGGAGTCCGGCACCCGCCTGCTCGTCGTGGCCGTCGCCGAGCACATCGAGGCCGACGACGCGTCATGAGGGCCCGTGTCGTGTCCCTCGTCCCCTCGCTGACCGAGGCGGTAGCCGTGACCGCGCCCGGCCTGCTCGTCGGTGCCACCGACTGGTGCAGCCACCCGGCCGATCTCGACGTCGTACGGATCGGGGGCACGAAGAACCCCGACGTCGCGGCGATCACCGCCCTCGCACCCGACCTGGTGATCGCCAACGAGGAGGAGAACCGCGCCCCCGACCTGGCCGCGCTGCGCGCCGCCGGGATCGACGTCCTGGTCACCGAGGTACGCACGCTCGACCAGGCGTTCCGTGAGCTGGAGCGGACGTTGCGGGCCTGTGGCGTCCCCGGCCGGCCCCGCTGGCTGGACGAGGCGGAGGAGGCGTGGGCCGCGGTGGACCTGCCGGGCGAGCAGCTGACCGCTGTAGCGACGGGCGGGCCCCTGACCGCCGTAGCCCCGCCGGGCGAGCCGCTGACCGCCTTCGTCCCGATCTGGCGCCGGCCCTGGATGGTCCTCGGCCGCGAAACCTTTGCCGGAGACCTGCTGGCCCGCCTCGGCATCCGGCAGCTGTACGCCGATCACGCCGAGCGCTATCCGCGCGTCCCCCTCGACGAACTCCGGGCCGCCGGCGCCGACCTGGTCGTCCTGCCCGACGAGCCGTACCGCTTCACGGCCGACGACGGCCCCGAGGCGTTCCCCGGGACCGCCGCCGCACTCGTCAGCGGGCGTCATCTCACCTGGTACGGGCCGTCACTGACCGAGGCCCCGCAGGTGCTGTCCCGGGCCCTACGAGCAGCGCTCCGCTGAACAGCCCGCGCAGGGTGTGGAATCCGGCCACCAGCCAGGCCGCGACGAGGAACACGTACAGCGCGATCGCGAGCCAGCGGAAGACGGCAAGACCCGTGTGGTGGGCGAGCCCCTCCGCGCCCGTCACGCAGGTGCCGACCGGGAAGGTGAAGGCCCACCAGGTCATGGCGAACCCCATGCCCTGACGGCGGGCCCGCACCACCATCGCGCCTGCCAGCGCCAGCCACAGCAGGGCGAAGCCCATCACCGGCACGCCGTAGAGGACGGCGAAGGCGGCGAATCCGTGCGCGTACGGGGCGGGCAGCACGCCGTTCGCGACGTCGGCGAACTTGTTCGCGGCGGTGGTCGACTGGCCCAGCGGGCCGAGGACCAGGAAGAGGGTGGGGGTGAGCGCGAGGGGCAGCGGTCCGCCGGTGACGAGGCGGCCGAAGACCAGTGGCAGCATCACGAGGGTGGCGAGCAGGCTGATGCCGAACATCGCGTAACAGGCGATCAGCAGCGTCTGCTGTGCCTGCCCGGCCGGCAGATGGGGCAGGAGCAGCGGGCCGAGGGCGGCGGAGACCATCGGGGCGACGACCGGGAGGAGCCACACCGGGGACGCGCTCTCGATCTTGTGGTGCACCACCATCAGATACGGGACCGCGACCGCGGCGGCCAGCCCGATGGCCGATCCGGCGGTGAACAGGACGGTGTCGATCGCGACGGCGGCCGGGAGCCCGATCCAGTCCTGGCCGACGATCAGGGTGCCGCCGCCGACCGCGAGAAGAGCCATCGACAGACAGCCGTAGAACGGGGCCACGGCCGGGTCCATGAGGTGCTCCCTGGCCCGGTCGCGGTGATGGATCCAGTGCGCGGCGCGAGCGGCGACCAGGGCGAGGAGCATCCCGAACGAGAGGGCCCAGACGGCGGTGCACGCGGTGCGCAGACCGGGCACGTGCACCGGGAGGGCCGCTCCCGCGTTGGCGACGATGGCGGTGCCCATCACCGAGGCGTACCAGTTGGGGCCGAGGTGACGGACCGCGGTCGCCCGCGCGCCGGGGGTGGTGGCGCGGGGGACCGGACGGGAAGCTGCGAGGGTTGCCATGACCTCACCCTCGCGCGGCCGTGCGGGACCGACCAGGGATCTTGGTGCTATGACGTCATAAGCTGACTTTATGAGCAGCGAGCCTATCGAGACCGCACCCCTGTCCCACCGGGTCCCCGACCTCGGCGCGCTCGAACTGCTCCTGGCCGTCGCCCGGCACGGCAGCCTGGGGCGGGCCGCCCGCGAGGTGGGCATCACGCAGCCCGCCGCGAGCAGCAGGATCCGGTCCATGGAGAGGCAGCTCGGCGTCGCCCTGGTGGACCGCTCGCCGCGCGGCTCGCGTCTCACGGACGCGGGGGCGCTCGTGACCGACTGGGCGCGGCGGATCGTGGAGGCGGCGGAGGCGTTCGACGCCGGGGCGCAGGCGCTGCGCGGGCGCCGGGACTCGCGGCTGCGGGTGGCCGCGTCGATGACGATCGCCGAGTATCTGCTGCCGGGCTGGCTGATCGCGTTGCGCGCGGAGCGACCGGACACGGCCGTCTCGCTGATGGCGGGGAACTCGGCGGCGGTCGCGGAGCGGCTGCTCGCGGACGAGGCGGACCTGGGGTTCGTGGAGGGGCTCGCGGTGCCCGACGGCCTGGACGGGGCCGTCGTCGCCCGCGACCGCCTCGTCGTGGTCGCCGCGCCGTCCCACGCGTGGACCCGCCGCCGCAAGCCGCTGGATCCCGGGGAACTGGCCGCGACCCCGCTGATCCTGCGCGAACGCGGTTCGGGGACCCGGCAGGTCCTCGACTCCGCGCTCTCCGCGCACGGCGGCCTGGCTCAGCCGCTCCTCGAACTCGCCTCCACCACGGCGGTGAAGGCGGCGGCGGTCAGCTCCGCGGGGCCCGCCGTTCTGAGCGAGCTCGCGGTCGCGGAGGAGCTGACCTCGCGGCGCCTGGTCGAGATCCCGGTCGAGGGCGTGCTGCTCCGCCGCGACCTCCGCGCGGTCTGGCCGACCGGCCACCGGCCGACGGGGCCGGCGCGCGACCTGCTGTCGCTGACCAGGGCGAGGCCGACGGGGTGAGGGCGGGGTGCCGGTGCCGGTGCCGGTGCCGTGTGCGGGTGCCGTGGCCGTTGCCGTGTGCGGGTGCGTGGTGGCTGTTCGCGCGGTTCCCCGCACCCCTGGTGTCCGGCGGTGCCGGTGCCGTCTGCGGGTGCGTGGTGGCTGTTCGCGCGGTTCCCGCGCCCCGGGGGTCCGGGGGGTACCGGTGCCGTGTGCGGGTGCGTCGTGGTTGTTCGCGCAGTTCCCCGCGCCCCTGAGGTCCGGCGTTGCCGGTCCCGTCGGGTGTCTGCGGGTCCGTCGTGGTCGTTCGCGTGGTTCCCCACGTCCCTGAGGTGGGTGCGGCGTGACCGGCCGCGCCCGCCTCAGGGGTCCGTCAGCTCGACGCCTTGATCAGGCCCCGCATCACCCGTAGGTCCTCGCCCATTTCCGGGTGCCATTGGACGCCCAGGGCCCAGGCCGGGGTGGCCAGTTCGATGGCCTCGGGGGTGCCGTCCTCCGCGTACGC
Source organism: Streptomyces sp. NPDC056222 (assembly GCF_042264065.1). Classification (NCBI taxonomy): domain Bacteria; kingdom Bacillati; phylum Actinomycetota; class Actinomycetes; order Kitasatosporales; family Streptomycetaceae; genus Streptomyces; species Streptomyces sp. NPDC056222. The sequence continues at coordinate 40,342 of NZ_JBHJTL010000023.1, forward strand.
CGAGGGCGCCAGGCCCTCGCCCAGGCGGTCCACGGCCTGGTGGTGGTAGGTCGGCACCGAGGTCAGCTCCGGGACCAGGGAGGCGTACAGCGTGCCGGGGACCGGCTTCACCGCGTGGCGGCCGATCACGCCGACCGCCTCCACATGCCCCTCCAGGTGCTGGACCAGGGTGCCGCCGAGCGCCACATTGAGCAGCTGCATGCCCCGGCAGATGCCGAGCACCGGAGTGCCCGAGGCCAGCGCCGCCTCGACCAGGGCCAGCTCCCACGCGTCCCGGGCCCGGGCGGGCGGGCCGGTACGGGGATCGGGCTCCGCCCCGTACCGCACCGGCTCGACGTCCGCGCCGCCCGCGACGACCAGGCCGTCGAGCCGGGCCACCATCGCCGCCGCGGCCGACGGGTCGTCCGGCGGGAGCATCGTCGCGAGGCCACCGCTCGCCTGGACCAGCCGTGGGTACTGTGCGGGCAGCAGGGCCGCGGGCATGTCCCACACCCCCCAGCGGGCCTGGTCCAGATAGGTCGTCACGCCGATGAGCGGCTTGGACACGGAAGACTCCTCCGTCGGTCGGTGGTGGTCAGTCGCGTTCGAGTTCGGCCTCGGCCGCCGCCAGCGCCGCGAACTCCTCCTCCGGCGCCTTGGCCACCAGATGCTTCCGACTGTAGAACGCGAAGTAGGCGAGGGCGATCACATAGACCCCGAGGGCGATGAAGGCCGCGTCCTTGTCGACCAGGAAGGTCGCCACCAGCGCCGACAGGGCGAGGACGAAGGCCACGGACGAGGTCGCCACCCCGCCCGGCGTCCGGTACGGGCGGTGCAGCTCCGGCTCGCGGCGGCGCAGCACGATGTGGGAGAGCGCCATCAGGGCGTACGAGATGGTCGCGCCGAACACCGCGATGTTCAGCATCCGCGCGCCGTTCCCGGTCCCCGCGGCGAGCGCGAAGCCGATCGCGCCCGGGATGAGAAGTCCCAGGTACGGCGACTTGCGGCGGCTGGTGAGGGAGAGGAACCGGGGAAGGTACCCGGCCCTGGACAGGGCGAAGAGCTGGCGCGAACCGGCGTAGATCAGCGAGAAGAACGAGGCCACGAGGCCGGCGAGGCCCGCGTAGTTCACGAATCGGCTGAGCAGTGTCGGGTCCCCGTCGCCCTGCAGCGCGACGACCAGCGGGTTGCCCGCCTCCTGGATGGCGGCCGAGCCGCGCGCCCCGGTGGAGGCGAAGAAGGTCATCACGGCGAGCAGCACCAGGATGCCCATCGAGATCGCGAGCGCCTTCGGCATCGAGCGGACCGGGTCCTTCGCCTCCTCGGCCGCGAGCGGCACACCCTCGACCCCGAGGAAGAACCACATGCCGAAGGGGAACGCGGCCCAGATGCCGAGGAGGCCGTACGGGAGCCAGGAGTTGGAGCCGAGCGCGTCGGTGTCGACGGGGATGTCGTTCAGCCCGTCGACGTGGAAGTCGCTGAGCGCGCCGAGCGCGAAGATGACCAGGGCCGCGACCGCGATCGCCGTCACGATCAGGCTGAAACGCAGTGCCTCGCCCACGCCCCACAGATGGATCCCGATGAAGATCACGAAGCAGGCGAGATAGACGGGCCAGCCGGACTCGAGGCCGAACAGGCCGAGCGATTCGACGTAGTCGCCGATGAAGATGGAGATCGCGGCGGGGGCGAGGATGTACTCGATGAGGATCGCGGTGCCGGTGAGGAAGCCGCCCCAGGTGCCCAGCGCGCGGCGCGCGAAGCCGTAGCCGCCGCCCGCGGTGGGCAGGATCGCGGACAGTTCGGCGAGCGCGAAGACGAGACAGGCGTACATCGCGCCCATCAGGACGGTGGCGACGGCGAGTCCGCCGAACCCGCCCTTCGACAGGCCGATGTTCCAGCCGGAGAAGTCGCCGGAGACGACGTAGGCGACGCCGAGTCCGGTGAGCAGCAGCCAGCCGGCGCTGCCGCGGCGCAGGGCGCGGCGTTCGAGGTAGTCGTCAGGTGCTGTCTTGTCCCCGGAGGTGTCTTCGAGCGTCATGGCAGCGTCAGCTCCCGCGTCGGGCCCAATGGAATGGGACCATACCTTTGCGCCGGGTCGGCTGGAACGCAACCCCCGTGCGTTACTTTCGCGTTACGGCGAATCCGGCGGTGTCACGTCAGGAAGCCCCGCAGCAGCGCCGCCGTGCCCCCGCAGTGTTCGCGCATGACCTCGCGGGCCGCGTCGGCGTCGCCGTCGAGGACGGCCTCGATCAGCGCCGTGTGCTGGTGCTGGGAGTGCTCCAGGTTGCGTACGAGCAGGGGGATGCAGTCCAGGAGGTCGTTGACCGTCGCCCGGACGGCCGCGTACTGGGCGGTGAGCGTCGGGGAGCCCGAGAGCTCGGCGAGCGTGAGATGGAGCAGCGTGTCCTGGCGCCGGTAGTCCGCCAGCGTGGCGTCGTGCGTGGCCGTCAGGGCCGCCCGCAGCCGCTCCGTGCCCTCGCTCGTCAGTCCGTGCGCCGCGCAGAGCCCCGCCGCACCGACCTCCAGGACCTCGCGGAAGCGCAGGGTGTCCTCGACGTCGATCGAGGCGATCCGGCGGCGCAGCTCGTCCTCGTCGGCCGTCTGCGGCCGGTGCAGCACGAACGTTCCGCCGTACCGTCCGCGCCGACTCTCCACGAGCCCCTGCTCCTGGAGGACCTTCAGGACCTCGCGCAGGGTGACCCGGCTGATCCCCATCCGGTCGGCCAGCTCACGCTCGGCGGGCAGCCGCTCCCCGCCCGGCACCAGGCCGAGCCGCACGACCTGGAGGATCTGCTCCAGCGCCTCCTCGAAGCCGTTGCCCGCCCGCACCGGCCGCAGCACGGGCGTCAGCCGGTCCGGCATGCCCGCCGCGCCGGCCGTCGCCGCGTCCGTCTCCCCACCGATCTTCGCCACGTTGCGGTTTCCCCTTCCCAAGCAATGGTCTTCAGCAATACCTTATGACTCCCGGCTGGCCGAAGGAGGAGTAATCCCGTGGCAGACCGTAAAGCCCCGCTCTCCGTCGAGGAGCTCCGTGCCCTCGTCGCGAGCGGCGAGATCGACACAGTCGTCCTGGCCTTCCCCGACATGCAGGGACGGCTCCAGGGCAAGCGGTTCGCCGCACCGTTCTTCCTCGACGACGTCCTCGACCACGGCACCGAGGGCTGCAACTATCTCCTGGCCGTCGACACCGAGATGAACACGGTCGACGGATACGAGATGTCCTCCTGGGACCGCGGTTACGGCGACTTCGCCATGCACCCCGACCTCTCCACCCTGCGCCGCGTCCCGTGGAACGAGGGTACGGCGATGCTGATCGCCGACCTCGCCTGGAACGACGGCTCACCCGTCGTCGCCGCACCCCGCCAGATCCTCCGCCGCCAGCTGGAACGGCTGGCCGAACACGGCTACACCGCCCACGTCGGCACGGAGCTGGAGTTCATCGTCTTCAAGGACACCTATGAGCAGGCCTGGGACGCGAACTACCGGAACCTGACCCCCGTCAATCAGTACAACATCGACTACTCCGTCCTCGGCACCGGCCGCATCGAGCCCCTTCTGCGGCGGATCCGCAACGAGATGGCCGGCGCGGGACTGACCGTCGAGTCCGCCAAGGGCGAGTGCAACCCGGGCCAGCACGAGATCGCCTTCAAGTACGACGAGGCCCTCGTCACCTGCGACCAGCACGCCGTCTACAAGACGGGTGCCAAGGAGATCGCCGCCCAGGAAGGCGTCTCGCTCACCTTCATGGCGAAGTACAACGAGCGTGAGGGCAACTCCTGCCACATCCACCTCTCGCTCCAGGACGCCGACGGCACGAACGTGATGGCCGGCGACGGACCCGGCGGGATGTCGGACGTCATGCGGCACTTCCTCGCCGGACAGCTCGCCGCGCTGCGCGACTTCTCCCTCCTCTACGCCCCCAACATCAACTCCTACAAGCGCTTCCAGCCCGGCTCCTTCGCCCCCACCGCCGTCGCCTGGGGCGTCGACAACCGGACCTGTTCCCTGCGCGTCGTCGGCCACGGCCGCTCGATGCGCTTCGAGAACCGTCTGCCGGGCGGAGACGTCAACCCGCACCTCGCCGTCGCCGGCCTGGTCGCCGCCGGTCTGTACGGCATCGAGCAGCGGCTCGAACTGCCCGCGGCCTGCGGCGGAAACGCCTACACCGCCGAGTACGCCCACGTCCCCACCACCCTGCGCGAGGCCGCTGAACTCTGGGAGACCAGCCCGATCGCCAAGGCCGCCTTCGGGGACGAGGTCGTCGCGCACTACCGCAACATGGCCCGCGTCGAGCTCGACGCGTACGACGCCGCGGTGACCGACTGGGAGCTGCGCCGCTCCTTCGAACGCATGTGAGGAAAGAGTTGCTCCAGGAACTCCAGGTACTCAACCCGGCGACCGAAGAGGTCGTCGCGACCGTCCCCGCCGCCACGCCGGCCGACGTCGACGCCGCGGTCGTACGGGCGACCCGGGCGCAGCGCGGCTGGGCCGCCGCCGCCCCCGCCGACCGGGCCCGGCTGCTGCGCCGCTTCGCCGCCGTCGTCGACGCCCACACCGAGGAGCTCGCCCTCCTCGAAGTGCGCGAGGCCGGCCACACCCTCGGCAACGCCCGCTGGGAGGCGGGCAACGTCCGGGACCTGCTCGACTACGCGGCCGGGGGAGTGGAGCGGCTCAACGGCCGCCAGATCCCCGTCGCCGGCGGTCTCGACGTCACGATCCTCGAACCCCTCGGCGTCGTCGGCGTGATCGCGCCCTGGAACTTCCCCATGCCGATCGCCGCCTGGGCCACCGCCCCGGCCCTCGCCGCCGGCAACGCGGTGATCCTCAAGCCCGCCGAGACCACCCCGCTCACCGCGCTCCGACTCGCCGAACTCGCCCTGGAGGCGGGACTTCCCCAGGACCTCTTCCAGGTCCTCCCGGGCGAGGGCGCCGTCGCGGGCAACGCGCTCGTCGAACACCCCCGCATCGCCAAGATCGTCTTCACCGGCTCGACGCGGGTGGGGAAGAGCATCATGGCCAAGTGCGCCGACCAGGTGAAGCGGGTGACGCTCGAACTCGGCGGCAAGAGCCCGAACATCGTCTTCGCCGACGCGGACATCGAGGCCGCGGCCGCCGCGGCGCCGATGTCGTTCCTCGACAACAGCGGCCAGGACTGCTGCGCCCGCACCCGCATCCTGGTCCAGCGCTCCGTCCACGACCGCTTCCTGGAACTGCTCACCGCCGCCGTCGAGGGGATCGTCGTCGGCGACCCGGCCGACGAGAGGACCCAGATGGGCCCGCTCATCTCCCGGGCCCAGCTGGAGCGTGTACGGGCGTACGTCCCCGACTCGCTCCCCGGCATCCGGGGCAAGGCCCCCGAGGGCCCCGGCTTCTGGTTCCCGCCGACCGTCCTCACCGGCCTCGCCGAGGACGCGCCCTGCGCCGTCGAGGAGGTCTTCGGACCGGTCGCCGTCGTCCTGCCCTTCGAGGACGAGGCCGACGCCGTCCGGCTCGCCAACGCCACCGAGTACGGCCTGGCCGGCTCGATCTGGACCCGCGACGTGGGCCGCGCGCTGCGCGTCTCGCGCGCCGTCAGGGCCGGCAACCTCTCCGTCAACTCCCACTCCAGCGTCCGCTACTGGACCCCGTTCGGCGGCTACCAGCAGTCCGGCCTCGGCCGCGAGCTCGGCCCCGACGCCCTCACCGCGTTCACCGAGACCAAGAACGTCTTCATCAGCACGGAAAGCACGGAGGCCTGAACCGCATGAGCACCGAAGAGATCGTCTGCCGCCGTCTGGTCGGCCGTACCGCCGTCATCACCGGGGCCGGCAGCGGCATCGGCCTCGCCACCGCCCGCCGCCTCGCCTCCGAAGGCGCGAACGTCGTCTGCGGCGACATCGACGAGACCGCCGGCAAGGCAGCCGCGGAGGAGGTCGGCGGCACGTTCGTCAAGGTGAACGTCACCGACCCCGAGGAGGTCGAGAACCTCTTCAAGGTCGCCTTCGACACCTACGGCTCCGTGGACATCGCCTTCAACAACGCGGGCATCTCACCGCCCGACGACGACTCCATCCTCACCACCGGCCTGGAGGCATGGAAGCGCGTCCAGGACGTCAACCTCACCTCGGTCTACCTGTGCTGCAAGGCTGCCCTGCCCTACATGCAGCGACAGGGCCGCGGCTCCATCATCAACACCGCCTCCTTCGTCGCCGTCATGGGCGCGGCCACCAGCCAGATCTCGTACACCGCCTCCAAGGGCGGCGTGCTCGCCATGTCCCGCGAACTGGGCGTCCAGTTCGCCCGCGAGGGCATCCGCGTCAACGCCCTCTGCCCCGGGCCGGTCAACACCCCGCTCCTCCAGGAGCTGTTCGCCAAGGACCCGGAGCGGGCCGCCCGCCGGCTCGTGCACATCCCCCTCGGACGCTTCGCCGAGGCCGAGGAGATCGCCGCCGCCGTCGCCTTCCTCGCCAGCGACGACTCCTCCTTCATCAACGCCACCGACTTCCTCGTCGACGGCGGCATCTCGGGCGCGTACGTGACCCCGCTCTAGACCCTCCACCCACCCTCCACCCCCCACCCGGCAGCCGGGCGTCGCAAGGCGCCCGGCTGTCGTGCATCCGGACACCCCGACAGGAGCGCGCCCATGAACCCCCGATTCCGCCGGATCACCGCCACGGCCGCCACGGTTCTCGCCCTCGCCGGCCCGGTCACCGCCGCACCCGCCCACGCGAAGCCCGCGAAGTGCCCCACACTGAAGGTCTCCGAGGGCTGGTACGGCGACAACCGCGCGAGACTGCAGGAGCTCATCGACGCGCACTGCGCGGACAGGGGCGCCGACCGGCCCGTCGCCGTCTTCGACTGGGACAACACCGTCATCAAGAACGACGTCGGCGACGCCACGATGTACTGGCTCCTGCGCAACAGCCGCATCCGCCCGCCCGTGAACGACGACTGGACCACGACCAGCCGCTATCTGACCCCCGACGCGGCCGCCGCCCTGCGCGACGCCTGCCCCACCGGTGTCCGCACCCTGCCCACGGCCACCGACACCCGCTGCGCCGACGAGATCCTCTCCGTCTACGCGGAGGGCGCCACGACCACCGGCAGCGAGGCCTTCGCGGGCTTCGACCACCGTCGGATGGAACCGCAGTACGCCTGGCTCGCGCAGCTCCTGCGCGGCTGGACCACCCGCCAGGTCGAGTCCTTCGCCGCGGCCGCCCGCGCCGAGAGCCTCGCCGCCCCGATCGGCGCCACCCAGCAGGTCGGCACCGGCGACGTCACGGCCTGGGTCCGCTACTACGAGCAGCAGCGCGACCTCGTCCGTACCCTCCGCGCGGCCGGCTTCGACATCTGGATCGTCTCGGCCTCGCCCGAACCGGTCGTCGACGTCTGGGCCCGGGGCGTCGGCATCGCTCCCTCGCACGCCATAGGCATCCGCAACACCATCGAGCACGGCCGGCTCGGCGCCCGGCTGAAGGGCTGCGGCGGCGTACGCGACGGCGAGGACTCGATGATCACGTACATCGACGGCAAGCGCTGCTGGATCAACCAGGAGATCTTCGGCGTGCGCGGACCCGCCGCCGAGCGGGTCCAACCGGCCTCCCGGCGCCAGGTGTTCGCCGCCGGCGACTCCGACACCGACATCTCCTTCCTGCGCGACGCGACCGGACTGCGGCTGGTCCTCAACCGCAACAAGAACGAGCTGATGTGCCGCGCGTACGACAACAGCGACGGCCGCTGGATCGTGAACCCGATGTTCATCGAGCCGAAGAAGGAGAGGACGAGCCCCTATCCGTGCGCCACCACCGCCTACACCGCCGCCGACGGCACGGCAGAGCCCGTGCGGCGCGCCGACGGCAGTGTCGTGCCCGACCAGTGGGACTCCGTGTTCGGTTCCTGAACCCGCCCTCTAGGCTTGCGGGATGAGCATGACGACCCCTCCCGGCTGGTACCCGGACCCGGCCACTCCCACCGTCGAACGCTGGTGGGACGGTACGACCTGGACCGCGCACACCCGACAGGCGACGGCGCCCACGACGGCCGTCGCCGCTCTGCCCGCGCCCGGCCGCGGGCGGGGCCGGGCCGTCGCGCTCGGTGCCGGCGCGGTGGTCGTCGTCGCTGCGGTCGTCGCCGGTGTCGTCGTCATCGTCGGCGGCGACGAGGAGAAGGACCCGGGCACCGCGGGTCCGACCTCGGCGACCACGACCACATCGGCACCGACTTCCAGCTCCTCCAGCAGCCCGCCCGACGAGGACCCCACCAAGGTTTTCGACCAGATCAACGGGATCACGCTCCCGGTCATCAAGGGCTGGGAGAAGCCGGAGTTCACCTCGGGCGGCGCGCCGACGATCACGACCGTCGGCGAGTACCCCTGCCCCGGCGCCACCAACAAGCAGTGCCGGCACGGCACCGTGTCCTCCCTCTCGGCGTCGGGCACCGACGCCGCCACCCCCGAGGCCATGGCCAAGGAGGACATCGCCCTGGCCGCCGACGCCTTCTTCGGGGACGACGTCTTCGGGAACTGGCTGTACGGCGACATCCAGTCCCACAAGCAGGTCGCCGCCCGCCCCGCCGTCGTCGCCGGACGTACCGGCTATCTGGTCAGGTGGCAGGTCACGACCGGCAAGGGCCCCGGCGGCTACGTCCAGTCGCTGGTCTTCCCGTCCCCCACGGGCAGCGAGTCGCCGGTCGTCGTGCGCTTCGCTTTCGACGCGGGGGCCGACGGCCCGCCGCTCGCCGCGATGGACGAGATCACCAAGGGGATCCTGCCCATCGGCAGCGCGACGGGCGGAGGAGTGGGCAGCTCGCTCACCCCGGGCTCCTGACCGCCGGTCAGAGGAAGGTGCGGCCCTCGCCCCGGTACGTGGGGACGGTCGCCGTGATCCGGTCGCCCTCGATCAGCTGCAGGCTGTCGAACCGCTCGCACAGCTCCCCGGCCTTCGCGTGCCGGAACCACACCTTGTCCCCGATGAGGAGATCGTCGGCGGGGGACCCGAGCAGCGGCGTCTGCACCTCTCCGGGACCCTCCTGGGGGTCGTAACGCAGCCCCTCGGGGAGGTACGGGACGGGCAGCCGGTCCGGGCCCGCCGCACCGGACGCGGGGTAGCCGCCGCCCAGCACGGTCACCACGCCGACGCCGGGACGGCGCACGACGGGCTGCGCGAAGAGAGCCGCCGGCCGGCCGGTGAAGGACGTGTAGTTGTCGAAGAGCCGCGGCACGTAGAGCCCCGAGCCGGCGGCGATCTCGGTCACCGCGTCCTCGGCCGCCGTGTGCTGCACGCTGCCCGTACCGCCGCCGTTGACGAACTCCAGGTCCGGCGCCACCGCGCGCACCGCACGGACCACGGCCGCGCGCCGGGACTCCAGCTCCTTACGGGCGGCCGACTGCATCAGACGGATCGCCCGGGACCGCAGCGGCCGTCCGGCGACCGAGTCCCCCACGCCCGCGACATGCCCCTCGTACGCCATGATCCCGACAAGCCGGAAGCCCGGCCGACGGGCGACGGAACGGGCCAGCTCGGCGAGCTGGGCGGGCTCGCGCAGCGGGGAGCGCAGCGCGCCGACCCGCACCCGGCCGCCGAGCAGCCGGAGCGAGGTGTCCAGCTCCAGGCAGACCCGGATCTCCTCGCCGCCACCCGCGCGTGCCGCGTCGATCAGGTCCAGCTGAGCAGGGTCGTCGACCATCACGGTCACGGCGGCGGCCAGCTTGGGGTCGGTCGCCAGTTCGCCGAACGCGGTGCGGTCGGCGGACGGATAGGCGAGCAGGACGTCCTCGAACCCGGCCCGGGCCAGCCACAGCGACTCGTCGAGCGTGAACGACATGATCCCCGCGAAGCCCTCACGTGCCAGCACCCGCTCCAGGAGCGCGCGGCATCGCACGGACTTGCTCGCCACCCGGATCGGCTTGCCGCCGGCGCGCCGCACGAGGTCGTCGGCGTTGGCGTCGAACGCCTCCAGATCGACGATGGCGACAGGCGCGTCGAGATGGGCGGTGGCCCGGTCGTACCGGGCCCGGTCGGCGGCGCGGGGAGTCATGGCCCGAGCTTGCCAGACCGGTTTACGGGTGGGTAGCCCCCGGGGTTCCCGCGCCACGCGGAACAGCCCGTAGAGTGGCGGGCATTGCCGGGGCAGGCATCACAACGGGACGACCAGGGGGACGGGGATGAGCACCGACGCGCACCACCCCACGTCCCGCATCACCGACGCCCTGCTCCCGCCCACGACGACCGGCCCGAGCCCCGACGCCGGAAGCACCCCGGCGACGCCCGGCATCCCGGGCCGGCCCGCCGCCGCGCCGGCCGCGAGCGCCCCCCACCCGCACACCGCCCCGCCGCGCCCGGACCGGCCGCCGACCGCCCCGGCCGGATCGGCTCCGACGGCGCCCGGCGCCGGGCGGTCCACCCCGGCCCCGCCGACGGGTGCCTCCGCCGTGCCTCCGCGTACCGTGCCCGTCGCGGCCACCCCGGCTGCCACGGCTGCCACGGCTCCGGCGACGCCGGGCGCCGGACACGCAGCCCGTACCGCCCCGCCTTTGCCGGCGACGGCCCCGCCCGCGGTCCCCGTGGGCCCGACCACGCCGGTGGACGGCTCCGGCGCGCCTCGGCCTACGGCCTCCATGCCGGCCGCCCCGGGCGTCGGACGCACCGCTCCCGCCCCGGGCGCTGGACACACCGCCCCCGCTCTGGGCGCCGGACGCACCGCTCCCGCCCCGGGCGCTGGACACACCGCCCCCGCTCAGGGCGTCGGACACACCGCTCCCGCCCCGGGCGCTGGACACACCGCCCCCGCTCAGGGCGCCGGACGCACCGCTCCCGCCCCGGGCGCTGGACACACCGCCCCCGCTCAGGGCGCCGGACGCACCGCTCCCGCCTCGGGCGCCGGACGCACCGTTCCCGCTCCGGGCGCTGGACGCACCGCCCCCGCTCCGGGCGCCGGACGCACCGCTCCCGCTCCGCCGCGGCCGGCGGCCGCCCCGCCCATAGCGCCCGTGGGCCGTCCCACCCCCGCCGCCCCCGGTGTGCCTCTGCAGCAGCCCATGGCCGTTCCGCGTACCGCGCCCACCGCCGGTGGCGGCCACCGACCGCCGGGCGCCGTCCCCTCCCCGCGCCCCGTGGGCCCCGCTCCCTCCTCCGATCTGCCCGCGGTCGAGACGACCACCCGCCTCCGGCCCATCCGCGCCACCGAGCCCCCGCGCCCCGTGCCTCCCCGGTCCGCGTCCGCGCACCCCGTGCCTCCCCGGCCCGAGCCCCTGCGCTCGGAGCCCCCGCGCTCCGCGCCTCCGCGCCACCACCACGCCGCGTACCGCCCCTTCACCGTGCCGCCCGAGACGCCCGTCGAGACCACCACCCGGCTGCGGCCCATCCGTGAGCGGCGGACCGGGCCGGTCGTCGCCGCCGGGGTCTGTCTCGTCCTCGGGGTCGGGCTCGTCGGCGGGGCCGTCGCCGGGGCCGTGCTCGCCGCCACCGACGCCGGAGCAGCCGCCGAGCCCGCGGGGTACGAGCGGGCCAAGGGCCTGTGGCACGACGTCCCCGTCGACACCCTCTTCCCCCGTACCCTCGCCGGCCCCGGCGCCGGCCCCGGTGCCGCCGACCGCACCTGGACCCGGGTCGTCGTCGCGGCCGACGCGCCCTGCTCGGCCGCCGTCCTGCAGAAGAGCCTGCTCACGGCCGTGCAGGCGGTCGGCTGCGACCGCGTCCTGCGGGCCACCTACACTGACGCCACCGCCAGCAGCGTCGTCACCGTCGGACTCGTCTTCACCCAGGCCGAGCCCGAAGCCACCCGCTCCCTCGCTGACGAGGGAGCCGCGCGGATCGCCGCCGACGTCCCCCCGGCGCTCGCCGCCCCCGGTACCGTCGCCGCCCGCTTCGGCGCCGCGCAGCGCGCCAGCTGGTTCACGCGCCCCCTCTCCGACCTACCCGTCGTCGTCACCGCCGTCTCCGGCTTCGCCGACGGCCGCCCCGTCGCCGCCCCCGAGCCCGCCGAACGGGCCATGGCCGCCGGACAGAGCAGTGCCCCCGCCCAGGCCGGCCTCGGCCACGAGGCCAAGGGCGTCGCCGACCGCGTCGAACGCGGACTGCGCGCCGCCCTCGCCGCGGCAGCGAAGAAGGACGACGACCAGTGAACCGTCGCCGTACCCTCGCGGCCGTCCTCGCCACCGCCTTCGCCGTCCTCCCCGCCACCACCACCCCCGCGTACGCCGACACCATCCGCGCACGCCAATGGGGCCTCGAAGCCATGCACACCACCGAGGCGTGGCGGACCACCAAGGGCGAGGGCATCACCGTCGCCGTCCTCGACACCGGCGTCGACGCCGACCACCCCGACCTCGCCGGCTCGGTCCTCGCCGGCAAGGACCTCGTCGGCTTCGGCGCCGAGCGGGGCGAGAGCACCTGGGCCGTTCACGGCACCGCCATGGCCGGCATCATCGCCGGACACGGCCACGGCCCCGGCCGTCAGGACGGCGTCCTCGGCATCGCCCCGAAGGTCGAGATCCTGCCCGTCCGGGTCATCCTCGAAGGCACCGACAAGGCCCGCGACAAGGCGCGCAAGACCCGGGGCACCGCACTCGCCGAAGGCATCCGCTGGGCCACCGACCACGGCGCCGACGTCATCAACCTCTCCCTCGGCGACGACTCCAAGTCCGCCCACGCCGACGCCGGCGAGGACGCGGCCGTCCAGTACGCCCTCTCCAAGGGCGTCTCCGTGGTCGCCTCGGCCGGCAACGGGGGCGAGAAGGGCGACCACATCTCGTACCCCGCCGCCTACCCCGGCGTCATCGCCGTCACCGCCGTCGACCGCTTCGGCACCCGCGCGTCCTTCTCCACCCGCCGGTGGTACGCCACCGTCAGCGCCCCCGGCGTCGACATCGTCATGGCCAACCCCGACCGCCGCTACTACGAGGGCTGGGGCACCAGCGCCGCCGCCGCCTTCGTCTCCGGCGCCGTCGCGCTGGTCCGCGCAGCCCACCCGGAGCTGACCCCCGCCCAGGTCAAGCAGCTCCTCATCGACACCGCCCGCAACCGGCCCAAGGACGGCCGCAGCGACTCCAAGGGGTACGGCACCGTAGACCCGGCAGCCGCGATCGAGGCCGGTCTCGAGCTCAAGGGCGGCGACCCCAAGAGCACCACCTCCGGCTACGCCGGCCGGTACTTCGGCCCCGGACCGCAGGCCGCCCCCGACGACGGCAGGCCGATCGGCCTGCTCGCCCCCACCGCCGGCGGCCTCGGCGCGCTGCTGCTCGCCGCCGCGGTCGTCCTCTGGCGCGGAAGCCGCGCTACAGGACCGCGCCCACCGCGCTGACCGCCGCACGGGCCGCGTCCTCCACGAGCCCGATCCCGGCCTCCTTGGTGGCGTGCCCGTCGGACACCACCGCCACCAGGTAGACCCGCCCGCCGGCCGTCACCCGCCCCACGCTGTTGATGTCCCACCTGCCGGTCGTGTCCCGCGGCAGCCACCCGTTCTTCAGCGCCGGCCCGTCGCCTGCCGCGGACACTCCCCAGTCCTGCCCGGCGACCACGGACTCCATCAGCTCCGTGGCATACGCGCGGGAGTCCGCGTCCAGCGGCGAATCCGTTCCGAACACGGCAGCCAGCAGGGTCAGTCGGTCGGCCGCCGTGGTCTGGGTCAGCCCCCATGCCGCGGCCCCGGTCGTCTCCGAGAGCCCGAGCCGCGCGTTCGCCGCGTCGAGCCCCTCGGCCCCGCCGATGGTCTGCCAGAGAGTCGTCGCCGACGTGTTGTCACTGCGCCCGATCATCGCGGCGGCGGCCGTCCGCTCCGCCGCGGTCGGCTCCCGTCCCTCGTCCTGCGCGCGAAGCAGCAGGGCCGCGAGGATGTCGAGCTTCACGACACTGGCGGTGTCGTACGTCCGTCCCGCACCGCCGTACGAGGCCGAGCGCCCGGTCGCGAGGTCGAGCACCCCGACCGACAAGGACGCGTCGCTCCCGGCGACCACGGGGCCGACGGCCTCCATGAGGACGGCGTCGAGATCCACTTCCACGGTCACGGTGGCCGTCTCCTCCATGGTGGGCCGCGAGGCGGTCGGAACGGGATCGGGCGGGCGCACGGCGGGCGCGCACAGGGCGGCCGCCGCGAGCACGACGGCCGGCAGGGCGAGGCGTGGACGGGGCATGGGCGGGACGCTAGGAACGCCGCCTGGGTGTGGCCTGTGCGCGAGCCGTCGACCCGCTGGGAAAGCGGCCCGGGAGCGGCGGTTAGGCTCGGTACGTGGCGCTCAAGAACATCCCTGACCCCGGTTTCTCCGACGACGACGGTACCGCCGACCCGCGGCTCGCCGCGGCCCTCGCGGCCTGGGCGGAGGACAGAACCGCCCACGGCCCCGTCCTGGCGGCACTGCGGGACGCGCGCCTGCTCGTCCCCATCGTGGCCGTCCTCGGCGAGGTCGAGGAAGACCCCGAGACGGGTCTTCGCCGCGAGAAGACCAGCGACATGGCCGTGCCCACGCTCACCGCGGGCGACCGGCGGGCGCTGCCCGCGTTCACCTCGATCGCCTCGCTCGCTCTGTGGGACCCGGCCGCCCGGCCCGTCGCCGTCCCCCTGCACCAGGCGCTGCAGGCCGCCGCGCACGAGAAGGCCGACACCGTCGTCCTCGACCTGGCGGGACCCGTCCCGTACCAGCTGAGCGGCCCGGTGCTGCTGGCCCTCGCGGAGGGCCGCACCAGCGCGGACCCGTTGGGCGATCCGGCGGTACGGGAGGCGGTACGGAACGCGGTCGCCGCCGAGCCCGCGGTCCTGCGCGCCCATCTCGGCCCCGGCAGCGCGGACGGCACCCTCGCGCTCGTCCTGGCCGACGATGCCGCCCCCGCGGAGGCCGCGCAGCGGGTGGCCCGTTCCCTGGCCGCCGACGAAACACTGAGGGCCCGCCTGGTACGCGGCCTCGACCTGGCACTCCTGCCGGCCACGGCCACGCCTCCGGGCGAGCCCTTCTACGTAAAGAACTGATCGGGTCCTGGGGCGACCCCCGCACCCCCGCGGGCCGGTCGTCCCGGTGTCACGGTCTCGACGACCTAGCCGTACACCGGCCCCGTGTACTTCTCGCCCGGTCCCTGGCCCGGCTCGTCCGGGATGAGGGAGGCCTCGCGGAAGGCCAGCTGCAGGGACTTCAGGCCGTCCCGCAGCGGCGCCGCGTGGAAGGAGCTGATCTCCGTCGCGCCGGCGTCGAGGAGGCCCGCCAGGGCGTGGACCAGCTTCCGCGCCTCGTCGAGGTCCTTGTGCTTCTCGCCGTCCTCGGTGAGGCCCAGCTTCACCGCGGCGGCGCTCATCAGGTTCACCGCGACGGTCACGATGACCTCGACCGCGGGGACCTCCGCGATGTCACGGGTCATGTCGTCGAAGTCGGGGGACTCGGGGGAGTGGGGCGTCTCGCTCATGCCCACACGATAAGCCGGGCGGCCCTTCCTCCCTCCCGTCGGCCTCGGTTAGCGAACCCGGGCAGTCGGTGCTAACCTTGTGTAACGACCGGCCGGACACCTGTGTGCCCGGCCCACAAGTGGAGGCTCCGATCTCCCACCTGGCCGCCCTCGCGGGCGGCGGGTCACCGGTCAGGTGGCGCCCATCGTTCCGTACGGACGATGGAGCCACCCGATGTGCGCCCCGCGGTTCACCGCGGCGGTGCTCCGGTATTTCCGTGGAGCCCCGCCTGTGTCCCGTCCGGGGCATTTTTCATATCCCGGCGCGGTTGGTCTCACTGAAACAGACATACGCGTCCGTCCGCCAGGCGGTCGCGTGGTGCTACCGAGGAGGATCCATCAGCGCCGAGCCCCGCATCAACGACCGGATTCGCGTTCCCGAGGTGCGACTTGTCGGTCCCAGCGGCGAGCAGGTCGGGATTGTTCCGCTTGCCAAGGCCCTGGAGCTCGCACAGGAGTACGACCTCGACCTGGTCGAGGTCGCGGCGAACGCCCGTCCGCCCGTGTGCAAGCTCATGGACTACGGGAAGTTCAAGTACGAGTCGGCCATGAAGGCCCGTGAGGCGCGCAAGAACCAGGCGCACACGGTCATCAAGGAGATGAAGCTCCGGCCGAAGATCGACCCGCACGACTACGACACCAAGAAGGGTCACGTCGTCCGGTTCCTCAAGCAGGGCGACAAGGTCAAGATCACGATCATGTTCCGTGGTCGTGAGCAGTCCCGCCCCGAGCTTGGTTTCCGGCTGCTGCAGCGGCTGGCTTCGGACGTCGAGGAGCTTGGCTTCATCGAGTCCAACCCGAAGCAGGACGGCCGGAACATGATCATGGTTCTTGGCCCGCACAAGAAGAAGACCGAGGCCATGGCCGAGGCGCGTGAGGCCCAGGCCGCGCGCAAGGCGGAGCGTCAGGGCGTCTCGTCCGACGAGACCGCCGAGGCTCCGGCCGAGGAGGCTTCGGCCGAGGCTTCCGCCGAGGCTCCGGCCGAGAACCCCGAGGCGTGACCCGAGGGGCTGTCACCCAGACAGCCCCGGGCCTCGCCCGGAACCACCAAACGAAGAACTGACGCTCCCGTATGTCCGGTGTTCGCACCGGGAGGGAGCGCCACTGACGAGGAGAGAACGGCGCGATGCCGAAGAACAAGACGCACTCCGGTGCCAAGAAGCGCTTCAAGATCACCGGCTCCGGCAAGGTGCTGCGCGAGCGCGCCGGCAAGCGCCACCTGCTCGAGCACAAGTCGTCCAAGCTGACGCGTCGCCTCACCGGCAACGCCGAGATGGCCCCGGGCGACGCGGCCAAGATCAAGAAGATGCTGGGCATCTGAGCTTGATCTCCCGCCCTCGGCGACGAGGGCATCCGGCCAAGTCCGGGACCCATCCGTTTTCCGGGTCGTGTGAGTACCACCGCGACCCCGCTACAAGGAGTTAAGAAGTGGCACGCGTCAAGCGGGCAGTCAACGCCCACAAGAAGCGCCGGGCGATCCTCGAGGCGGCCTCCGGCTACCGCGGTCAGCGTTCGCGCCTGTACCGCAAGGCCAAGGAGCAGGTCACCCACTCCCTGGTCTACAACTACAACGACCGCAAGAAGCGCAAGGGCGACTTCCGTCAGCTGTGGATCCAGCGCATCAACGCCGCTGCCCGCCAGAACGGCATGACGTACAACCGCCTCATCCAGGGTCTGAAGGCCGCCAACATCGAGGTGGACCGCAAGATCCTCGCCGAGCTGGCCGTCAACGACTCCAACGCGTTCGCCGCGCTGGTCGAGGTCGCGCAGAAGGCCCTTCCGGCCGACGTCAACGCCCCGAAGGCCGCTGCCTGATCTCCAGGCCGCAGATCTTCTGCACCGGACCCGCAGGCCTTCGGGCCTGCGGGTCCGGTCGTGTTCGGAGCACACCAGCCCCTTCACCCGCCCGGACCCCCGAAAAGAGCCACCGACCCCATGGGTACCCCCGAGCTGATCTCCCCGCGTTCCCCGCGCGTCGTCGCCGCCAGGCGGCTCGCCAAGCGCAACTTCCGGGGCAAGGACCGCCTCTTCATCGCCGAGGGCCCGCAGGCCGTCCGCGAGGCCGTCGAGCACCGCAGCGGCACGGGTGAGCCCACCCTCGTCGAGCTCTTCACCACCGTCGAGGCCGCCGAGCGGTACGCCACGATCGTCGACGCCGCCCGCGCGGCCGGGGCCCGGGTCCACTTCGCCCCCGACGCCGTCCTCGCCGAGGTCTCCCAGACCGTCACCCCGCAGGGCCTCGTCGGTGTCTGCCGCTTCCTCGACTCGCCCTTCGAGGAGATCCTCGCCGCCAAGCCCAAGCTGGTCGCCGTCCTCGCGCACGTACGCGACCCGGGGAACGCCGGCACCGTGCTGCGCTGCGCCGACGCGGCCGGCGCCGACGCCGTCGTCCTCACCGACGCCTCCGTCGACCTGTACAACCCCAAGTCCGTCCGCGCCTCCGTCGGTTCCCTCTTCCATCTCCCGGTCGTCGTCGGCGTCCCGGTCGAGCAGGCCGTCGCCGGCCTGAAGAGCGCGGGCGTACGGATCCTCGCCGCCGACGGGGCCGGGGAGGACGACCTCGACGACGAGCTGGACGCCGGCACCATGGGCGGGCCCACCGCCTGGGTCTTCGGCAACGAGGCATGGGGGCTCCCGGAGGAGACCCGCGCGCTCGCCGACGCGGTGGTGCGCGTACCGATCCACGGCAAGGCCGAGAGCCTCAACCTCGCGACGGCCGCCGCCGTGTGCCTGTACGCCTCCGCGCGTGCCCAGCGCCCCCGAACCTCCGCCTGAGGGGGTCCACTCGGCCACGTCCACCTAGTAGGGTGACGGGCTCGGGGGCCCACTGCGCTACACGGAGGGGTGGGGAACGGGGATGACGGTCGGCACGGACAGTCCCACACACGCACGGAGTGCCGAGCCGCCTGCCCCGGAGGACCCGGACGGGTCCTCCGGAACGGCACCCGACAGCCCCGGCATCGACCCCGACGACCTGCCCGACGGCCTCGTCATCGCCGACGCCACGGGCCGGGTCGTCTGCTTCAACGCTGCCGCCAGCCGCATCACCTCCGTACCCGGCGCTCAGGCCCTCGGCCTCCCCCTGGAGCAGGCGCTGCCCCTCGAGGACCTCAAGGGCCGCCGCTGGTGGAGCCTGACCGACCCGTACGGCGGGCTCGCCACCCGCCGCGGCCAGCCCGAGCGCAATCTGCTGCTGCCCGGCGGCCGCGAGGTCCTGGTCTCAGCCCGCTACATCCGCGAGCACCCCACCGGACCCGTCCGCCGCGTCGTCGTCTCGCTGCGCGGCACCGAGGCCCGGCGCCGTACGGAACGCAGCCACGCCGAGCTCATCGCCACCGTCGCCCACGAGCTGCGCTCCCCCCTGACCTCCGTCAAGGGCTTCACGGCGACCCTGCTCGCCAAGTGGGAGCGGTTCACCGACGACCAGAAGCGGCTGATGCTGGAGACCGTCGACGCCGACGCCAACCGGGTCACCCGGCTCATCGCCGAGCTCCTCGACATCTCCCGGATCGACTCCGGACGGCTCGAGGTGCGCCGCCAGCCCGTCGACATCGCCGCCGCCGTCGGCCGTCACATCCAGGCCCACACCACCGGCGGCCAGTCCCCGGACCGCTTCTTCGTACGGGTCCAGCCGCAGCTGCCCGATCTGTGGGCCGACCCCGACAAGGTCGACCAGGTCCTCGGCAACCTGCTGGAAAATGCGGTGCGCCACGGCGAGGGAACCGTCACCATCGAGGTGGCACCCACCTGCGCCACCACCGACGGAGAGAAGGGAACGGCGGTCACCGTGAGCGACGAAGGCCCCGGCATCCCCGAGGAGTCGATGGGCCGTGTCTTCACCCGTTTCTGGCGGGGGAGCAAGCGCGGTGGCACCGGACTCGGCCTCTACATCGTCAAGGGCATCGTCGAGGCCCACGGCGGCACGATCACCGTCGGCCGCGGTCCCCGCGGCGGCGCCGAGTTCCGATTTATCCTGCCCGTCGGCGCCCCGGCCTATCTCGCCTGACGAGATCACCAGCCGCCCCGGCCGCCCACGGGCTCATTCGCGTCCTCGCACCCCGTTAGACTCGACCTTTGGCACGTTTGCGCCCTTGTCGTCGAGCGGGGCCGCCCAGCCAGCCAAACGGAAGCACGGGAAGAGATGTCCGCACCCAATAAGTCGTACGACCCGGTCGAGGTCGAGGCCTTGAAACCGGAAGAGATCGAGCGCATGCGGGACGAGGCGCTCGCCGCCTTCGCCGCCGCGGGTGACCTCGACGCGCTCGCGCACGCGAAGGTCGCGCACACCGGTGGCACCTCGCCGCTCGCGCTGGCCAACCGCGAGATCGGCGCGCTGCCGCCGCAGGCCAAGGCCGCCGCAGGCAAGCTCGTGGGCCAGGCCCGCGGCGCCGTCTCCAAGGCCCTCGCCGCCCGCCAGGTCGAGCTCGAGGCCGAGCGCGACGCCCGCGTCCTGGTCGAGGAGGCGGTGGACGTCACCCTGCCGTACGACCGCGTACCGGCCGGCGCCCGCCACCCGCTGACCACGCTCATGGAGCGGGTCGCCGACGTCTTCGTCTCCATGGGGTACGAGGTCGCCGAGGGTCCCGAGGTCGAGGCGGAGTGGTTCAACTTCGACGCCCTCAACTTCGTCCCGGACCACCCGGCGCGCCAGATGCAGGACACCTTCTTCGTCCAGGGCCCCGAGGGCACCACCGGCGACGAGTCCGGTGTCGTGCTCCGGACGCACACCTCCCCGGTGCAGGCCCGCACGCTCATCGACCGGGAGCCCCCGGTCTACGTGGTGTGCCCCGGCCGCGTCTACCGGACCGACGAGCTCGACGCCACGCACACCCCGGTCTTCCACCAGATCGAGCTGCTCGCCGTCGACGAGGGCCTGACCATGGCGGACCTCAAGGGCACGCTGGACCACATGGTCCAGGCGCTCTTCGGGCCCGACATGAAGACCCGGCTCCGCCCGAACTTCTTCCCGTTCACCGAGCCGTCCGCCGAGATGGACATGCTCTGCTACGTCTGCCGCGGCGAGTCCGTCGGCAACCCGGACCGCCCCTGCCGCACCTGCGGCAGCGAGGGCTGGATCGAGCTCGGTGGCTGCGGCATGGTCAACCCCAAGGTGCTCGTCGCCTGCGGCGTCGACCCGGAGAAGTACAGCGGATTCGCCTTCGGGTTCGGCATCGAGCGGATGCTGATGTTCCGCCACAACGTCGAAGACATGCGAGACATGGTCGAGGGTGACGTCCGATTCACCCGGCCGTTCGGGATGGAGATCTGATGCGGGTCCCGCTTTCTTGGCTGCGGGAGTACGTCGACCTGCCGGCGACGGAGACCGGACGCGACGTCCAGGCCAAGCTCATTCCGGCAGGACTCGAGGTCGAGACCGTCGAGCAGCTCGGCGCCGGCCTGACCGGCCCGCTGGTCGTCGGCAAGGTCCTCACCATCGAGGAGCTGACGGAGTTCAAGAAGCCCATCCGCTTCTGCACCGTCGACGTCGGCCAGGCCAACGGCACCGGCGAGCCCCAGGAGATCATCTGCGGCGCCCGGAACTTCGCCGAGGGCGACAAGGTCGTCGTGGCGCTGCCCGGCGCCGTGCTCCCCGGTGACTTCCGGATCGCCGAGCGCAAGACGTACGGCCGGGTCTCCCGCGGCATGATCTGCTCCGGCGACGAGCTGGGCATGGGCGACGACGGCTCGCACGGCATCATCGTGCTGCCGCCCGAGCTCGAGATCGGTATCGACGCCACGAAGCTCCTGGAGCTGTACGACGAGGTCCTCGACATCGCCGTCACGCCCGACCGCGGCTACTGCCTCTCGATGCGCGGCATCGCCCGTGAGACCGCCATCGCGTACGGCCTGCCGCTGCGCGACCCGGCGCTCCTCGACGTGCCCGTGCCGAACTCGTACGGCTACCCGATCCAGGTCGCCGACCCGATCGGCTGCGACCGCTTCACGGCCCGTACGGTCGTCGGGGTCACCCCCGAGGCGCGCACCCCCATCTGGATGCAGCGCAGGCTCCAGAAGGCCGGCATGCGCACGGTCTCGCTCGCCGTGGACATCACCAACTACGTGATGCTCGAGCTCGGTCAGCCGCTCCACGCCTACGACCGCACCCGGCTCGACGGCCCCATCGGGGTCCGTCGTGCCGCCGCCGGAGAGACGATCACCACGCTCGACGGTGTCAAGCGCGTCCTCGACTCCGGGGACCTGCTGATCACCGACAACAGCGGCCCCATCGGTCTTGCCGGTGTGATGGGCGGCGCCCACACGGAGATCGCCGACCCGGTGATCGACCCCGAGACGGGCATCGTCATGGGCACCACCGAGGTCGTCATCGAGGCCGCGCACTTCGACGCGATCTCGATCGCCCGCACGGCCCGCCGTCACAAGCTGGCCTCCGAGGCGTCCAAGCGCTTCGAGCGCGGGGTCGACCCGCAGGCCGCGGCCGCCGCCGCGCAGCGCTGCGTCGACCTGCTCGTGCTGCTCGCGGGCGGCACGGCCGAGGCCGGTGTCACCGAGATCGTCGCCCCGTCCGCGCCCCGCACGGTCACCATGCCGGCGAACCACCCGGACAAGGTCGCGGGCGTCCACTACGGCCGCGAGACCGTCGTCCGCCGCCTCCAGGAGATCGGCTGCGACGTCTACGGGCAGGACGAGCTCGTCGTCACCGTCCCGTCGTGGCGTCCCGACCTGTTCGTGCCGAACGACCTGGCCGAAGAGGTCATCCGCCTGGAGGGCTACGAGAACCTGCCCTCGACGCTGCCCAAGCCGCCCGCCGGGCGTGGCCTCACCGAGCGCCAGCGCACCCACCGCCGGGTCGGCCGCGCGCTGGCCGGCGCCGGTTACGTGGAGGCGCTGAACTACCCGTTCATCGGGGCGCAGGTCTTCGACCAGCTCGGCCTGGACGCGGACGACGCCCGCCGCCGTGTGGTCACGCTCGTCAACCCGCTCTCCGACGAGGAGCCCGCGCTCCGTACGACGCTGCTGCCGGGCCTGCTCGGCGCGCTGCGCCGCAACGACGGACGCGGCAGCCACGACCTGGCGCTCTTCGAGACCGGTCTGGTCTTCCGCCCGGGCGACCAGCCGGGTGTCGCCGTGCGGCTGCCCGTCGACCGTCGCCCGACCGACGAGGAGATCGCCACCGTGACCGCCGCGCTGCCCGCGCAGCCGCGTCGCGTCGCCGTCGTTCTCGCCGGGGCGCGCGAGCAGGCCGGCTGGTGGGGCAAGGGCCGTCCGTCCGACTGGGCGGACGCGATCGAGGCGGCCCGCACCGTGGCCGCCGAGGCCGGTGTCGAGCTGATCATCAGCGCCGACCAGCACGCCCCGTGGCACCCGGGCCGCTGCGCCGCGTTCCACGTGGTCGTGGACGGCGAGCAGGTCCTCGTCGGCCACGCTGGCGAGCTGCACCCGCGCGTCGTGAAGGCGCTCGGCCTGCCGGACCGCACCTGCGCGATGGAGCTGGACCTGGACCTGGTGGAGAAGGCGAACGAGGGACCGCTGAAGGCCCCGAGCATCTCCTCCTTCCCGGTGGCCACCCAGGACGTCGCCCTGGTCGTCGACGCGGCGGTCCCCACCGCCACGGTCGAGGCCGCGCTGCGCGACGGCGCCGGTGAACTCCTCGAGTCCATCCGGCTGTTCGACGTGTACACGAGCGACCAGCTCGGCGAGGGCAAGAAGTCCCTGGCCTACGCGCTGAAGTTCCGTGCCACGGACCGCACCCTCACGGTCGACGAGGCCAGCGCCGCGCGCGACGCGGCCGTGGCCCTCGCGGCCGACCGCACGGGCGCGGTGCTGCGCGGCGCCTGAACGCGCTGACCCCAGGAGGGGGCCGGACCGGTGACCACCGGGCCGGCCCCCTTCGGCGTTCGCCCTCGATGCCCCTTGCGCGTTCCCCCGGGTCCCTCGGCCTGACAAGCCCGCGATCGCGAGGTGCAATGGGGGAGGAGGCGCCATGGACGTCGCTGCGGAACTCGAACAGGCCAGGGACGCCTTCGGTCGCCAGGCGTGGCGGGACGCCTACACCTGGTTGTCGCAGGCCGACCGGGAGGAGTCGCTCGGGCCCGACGACCTCGTGCGGCTGGCCACCGCCGCATACCTGGTCGGACACGACGCGGAGAGCGGCGCGGCGACCGAGCGGGCGCACCACGCGTACCTGCGTCTGGGCCTGCCGGCGCGAGCGGTGCGGTGCGCGTTCTGGATGGCGATGCCGCTCATCCTGAAGGGCGAGGTGGCCCGCGGCGGCGGGTGGCTCGCCCGGGGGCAGCGACTGATCGACGACGGGCGGCTCGACTGTGTGGAGCAGGGCTATGTGCTGTTCCCCTCCGGCGTGCGGCTCGTCTACGAGGGCGACGCCGAGGCGGCGCACGCCGTCTTCACCAAGGTCGTCGAGATCGGCGAACGCTTCGCGGACCCGGAACTGGTGGCCCTCGCCCGGCACGGCCAGGGCCGGGCGTTGATCGCCGGGGGAGAGATCGCCGCCGGTGTGACGCTCCTCGACGAGAGCATGGTCGCGGTCACCTCCGGCGAGCTGTCGCCGCTCGTGACCGGCATCGTCTACTGCAGCGTCATCGAGGCCTGCCAGGAGATGTTCGACCTGCGCCGCGCACAGGAGTGGACGGCGGCGCTGTCCGACTGGTGCGCCTCCCAGCCGGATCTCGTGCCGTACCGCGGCCAGTGCCTGGTCCACCGCTCCCAGGTGCTCCAGACCCGCGGCGCATGGCCCGACGCGCTGGACGAGGCGCGGCAGGCGTGCGACCGGCTCTCCGAGCTGCCGGGCCACCCGGCGCTCGGCATGGCCCTCTACCAGCAGGCCGAGCTGCACCGGGTACGCGGCGCGTTCACGAAGGCGGAGGAGGCCTACCGCCGGGCCGACCGATGCGGGCACCCGGCGCAG
This sequence comes from Streptomyces sp. NPDC056222, assembly GCF_042264065.1. Taxonomy (NCBI): domain Bacteria; kingdom Bacillati; phylum Actinomycetota; class Actinomycetes; order Kitasatosporales; family Streptomycetaceae; genus Streptomyces; species Streptomyces sp. NPDC056222. The sequence goes on from NZ_JBHJTL010000023.1 coordinate 64,609, forward strand.
CCCGGGCTCGCCCTGCTGTGGCTGGCCCAGGGCCGGATCGACGCGGCCGTCGGGGCGATCAGGGGTGCGGCGGACGAGACGCCGGACCGGCTCGGCCGGGCGAAGGTACTGGCCGCGTACGTGGAGATCATGCTGGCCGCCGGCGACGTGGCCGCGGCCCGCGGCGCGGCGGACGAGCTGTCGCGGATCGCCGCCGACATCGGCGCCCCGCTGCTGTCCGCCGTCGCCGCGCATGCCCGTGGGGGCGTACTCCTGGCCGAGGGCGATGCCCCGGCCGCGCTCGACGCCCTGCTCGACGCGTGCCGGACCTGGGCGGAACTCGACGCTCCGTACGACCGGGCCCGGTCCCGCGTCCTGGTGGGCCGTGCACGGCAGCGGCTCGGCGACGCGGACACGGCCCGGCTGGAACTCGACGCGGCGCGTCAGGTGTTCCGGCAGCTCGGCGCGGCCCCCGACCTGGCCCGGCTCGACACGCCCACCCGCGACCGGCCCGCCGACGACACCGGGCTCAGTCCCCGCGAGATCGAGGTCCTGCGGCTCGTCGCCGCCGGCCGGACCAACCATGCGATAGCCGCCGAACTGGTCCTCAGCGAGAAGACGGTGGCCCGGCACCTGAGCAACATCTTCGGCAAGCTCGGCCTCTCCTCCCGATCCGCGGCCACGGCGTACGCCTACGAGCACGACCTGGTCGGCACGCGGCGCGGCGACCGGGACGTGGCAGATAGCGGGGCACGGAGGCCCGATAGCGCCGGTACTCCTCACCGAACGCGTCCGTGAGGGCTCGTTCCTCGCGCAGCACCTCGCCGTGCATGCACGCGGCGACGGGCAGGAACGACGCGAGCGCCCAGCCAGAGCCGCCGGTGACCGCCGCGCCGATGTGCAGCAGCGCCCAGCCCACGTACATGGGGTTCCTGCCGGCGGCGTACGGCCCCGTCACCACCAGGCGGTCCGGATCGGCGAGGTCGACCCGGCGGGCGGCCCGCACCGCACGGGCGATGTGGCACGCACCCGCGGCGATCAGCGGCACGCCCACGAGACGGTGCGCGGAACGCGGTCCCGGCAGCGCCCAGGGGTGTGAGCGCCCCAGCCACGCGGCGATTCCGAGGCCCACCAGATGAGCCTCGGGCACCGGCACATTGGACAGAATGACCCATCGCCGTCGAGCCGCGCGGTTGGGGCGTTCTCCCGAAGCCGTCATGCCTCCCACCTCCCTAGTGTCGAACACAAGGACCGACTGAGGAGGCCGACGATGAACCTCACCGACAGGGCTGAACACATCGAGACGGTCGTGATCGGCGCCGGTCAGGCGGGTCTCGCGACCGGATACCACCTCGCCGGGCGCGGCATGCCGTTCGTCGTCCTGGACGGCAACGACCGCATCGGCGACAACTGGCGGTGCCACTGGGACTCCCTGCGCCTCTTCAGTCCGGCGCGCGCCGCCTCGCTGCCCGGGATGCGCTTCCCCGCACCGCCGACGTCGTTCCCCACCAAGGACGAGATGGCCGACTTCCTGGAGACGTACGCCACCACCTTCGGGTTGCCCGTGCGCAACGGGCAGCGCGTGCGGCGGGTGGGCCGCGAGGACGGGCGGTACCTCGTGGAGACGGACACGACGGCCTATGCGTGCGACAACGTCGTCGTCGCCTCCGGCACATTCGGCCGGACCCCGTACATCCCCGCCTTCGCCGACGCTCTCGACCCGCGCATCACACAGCTGCACTCCAGTGCCTACAAGAACCCCGCTCAGCTACGGCCCGGCGGCGTACTCGTGGTGGGAGCCTCGCACTCCGGCGGGGACGTCGCCCACGAGGTGGGCTCGGCGGGCCACCCCACCGTGCTCAGCGGGCCGATCCACGGCGAGATCCCGTTCGACATCGAGGGCGGGCCGGCGCACGTGATCTTCCCGGTCCTGTGGTTCCTGGCACAGCACCTGCTGACACTCCGTACCCCCATCGGCCGCAAGATCCGTCCCGAGGTCAGGGCCCATGGCGGGCCGCTGATCAGGATCAAGCGGGCCGACCTCTCCCGCGCCGGCGTCGAGATGGTCCCTGAACGGACCGTCGGTGTGCGCGACGGGCTGCCGGTCCTCGACGGGGGCCGTGTGCTCGACGTCGCCAACGTCGTCTGGTGCACCGGCTTCCGGCAGGACTTCTCCTGGATCGACATCCCGGTCACGGACGACGACGGCTGGCCGCTCGAGGAACGCGGCGTGGTGCCCTCGTCGCCCGGGCTGTACTTCGTCGGCCTGGCCTTCCAGTACGCCTTCGCGTCGATGCTCATCGGTGGCGCCGGCAGGGACGCGGAGTACGTCGTCCGGCACCTCGCGGGAAACGCCGTGCACCACAGGCCGAAGGCGAAGGTCCTCGCGTAGGGGGTGCTTCGTGGACACGACGACGGACACGACGACGGACACGGCGGCACCCCGGCGCCGGGTGCGCGAGCACATGGCGCGGGCGCGGTGGCACCGGGCCGGGGGCCGCTACGCGGAGGCCGAGCGTTCGCTGCGGGCGGCCCTCCGGCTCGCGCGGGGCACGGCCGGTCCCGCCTCGGCCGAGGCGGCCGATGCGGCGTCCGCCCTGGGCATCCTGCTCGAAGCGCTGGGCCGACCCGCCGAGGCCGAAGAGACCCTGCGCCACGCGGTGCACCTCTACGAACGTGCCTACGGCCCCCACGACATGCGTCTCGCTCCGCCGCTGAACGCACTGGGCGCCGTCCTGCGCCTGCGCGGCGACCTGACCGGGGCGGAGCGGCTCTACCGACGGGTCGTGGACATCGTGCGCGGCACGACGACCTGAGGGCCGAGGGGGCGCACCCGTGCGGGACTGCGCCTTCTGTGCGGGTGGCGGACGGGTGGCGCGCCACGGCGCGCCGGGGGCGCTCACTCCTTCGGGTGAGATGTCCGGTCGCTGTTCCCCCGCCCCCCGTGCGGTCGGCAGAATCGACGCGGCCACAGGGGCGGGCCTGTGTGCCGCAGGGCCTTCGGGCGCTGCAGGGCCTCAGGAAGGGCCGTGCATGATCCGTACCAGGACGTTGCTCTCCCACGACTCCCGGCTGCGCCGGCTGGGACCACTCGCCCTTCCCACCCTCTGGGGTGCCGTGGCCGTGACCTGGAAGCTCGGCTGTCCACTGGCCCAGCAACCGGGCCTGCCCATGCGCATCGCGACCAGCGTGGTCTTCTTCACCGTCGGCACCGGGCTGATCCTCGGCATCCGCCGCGGACTCTCGCGCGAACTGGAGCGGATGCGGGCCATCGCCCATGCCACCCAGCGCGTGCTGCTGCGCCCTCCGGCGCCCCGGCTCGACGGTCTGTCCGTCGCCGCGGGCCAGCTCTCCGCCTCACGGGGCGCGACGGTCGGCGGGGATCTGTACGAGGCGGTCGCCACCCCCTACGGCGTACGGGTCGTCATCGGGGACGTCCGGGGCCATGGGCTCGCCGCCCTCGGCGCGGTGGTCGCCGTGCTCGGCAGCTTCCGCGAGGCCGCCCACGACGAGCCCGAACTCGGCGGCGTCCTGCGCCGACTCGACCGGGCACTCGGCAGACATCTGCGCGAGCGCGCCCGCGACGAGCACCCGGCGGCCTGTGCCGGACGTGAGCCGGAGCATCCCGCGGCCGAGGAGTTCGTCACCGTGCTGCTCCTGGAGATCCGTCCGGACGGGGAGGTGTACGCGCTCAACTGCGGGCACCCCGGCCCGTACCGCATCGGACACCGGGTGGAGCCCGTCCCCGTCGGCGACCCGCTCCCGCCGCTCGGCGCCTTCCCGTTGCCCGCCGATCTCTCCCCGTACCCCTGCACCCGGCTCCTGCCGGGCGAGGCGCTGTTCCTGCACACCGACGGTGCCGAGGACGCCCGCGACGGGGCCGGCCGCTTCTTCGCCCTCGAAGCGGTCCTGGCCGAGGCCGCCCGTGACGCGTCCGTCTCGCCCTCCGCGCTCGTCCACCGGGTGCACACCGCTCTCCTGCGGCACACCCGCGGCCGACTCGCCGACGACGTCGCCCTGTTGGTCGTCCGCAACGACCGGAGGCGGGTCCCGGCGCAGCCCGCCGAACCCGGGCTGCGCCGTACCCGACCTGCGCCCTCCCCTCACTAGTGAGCGATGGGACATGAGGCCGGCGCCACCCGCACTGCCACGGAGTGTCGGGCAGATCGGCAGGGCGGGTGGCGCGGAGGGGGCCGCCGCACTGTACGAGGGGGAGCCGGCGGCCCGGTCGCCTTGCGGCGAGGCGCTAAGTCAACCGGTCCGGACGGAACGGCGGCAGAGTGCACGGACCGGGAAAACAAGCACTTCGTTCACACCCCGTGTGAAACCACCCGCGGCTACGCTGGGCGTGCCCGCGGACCGAGCTAATCGGAGGGGCCCATGCAGCCCAACACCCTGCTCGACGCCCTGCTCGACGAGGCGGGCATCTCCCACGCGGGACTGGCCGCCCATGTGAACCAGGCGGGCCGCTCCCGGGGCCTCGCCCTGCGGTACGAACACACGGCCGTCGCCCGCTGGCTGAAGGGGCAGCGGCCGCGCGGACAGGTCCCCGACCTGATCTGCGAGGTGCTGGCCACGCGGCTGCACCGGGCGGTCACCCTCGACGACATCGGCCTGGGCGTGCCGGGCGGCGGCGCCTTCGCCCACGGTTCGCCGCTCTCGGGGTTCGTCGAGCGGGCCACGGCGCTCTGGCGCTCCGACGAGCAGCAGCGGCCGCACATACTCGGCGCGCAGGCCGTCACGGGCACTCCGGCCGTGATGCCGGTCTGGGAGTGGGAGAACCCGCCGGAGGACGCCGATGTGTCCCGTGACGGCCGGACCCGGGTGTCGATGGCCGACATCACGATGCTCAGCGCCGCCCGGGCGCACTACGAGCAGATGTACCGCAAGGCCGGCGGAATCGCGACCCGCATGCGGATCGTGGGCTTCCTCAACGCCGAGACCGCGCCGCTGCTTCGTGGCGCGTACAGCGACGGTCTGGGCCGACAGTTGCACCGCGCCACGGGCGGTCTTGTGGCGGTGGCCGGTATCTGCGCGTACGACTCCGACGCGCACGGACTCGCGCAGCGCTACTTCCACCAGGCGCTGCGGCTCGCGAAGGCGAGCGGGGACCGCGGCCTCGGTGCCTATGTGATCGCGCTGCTCGTCAATCAGTCGCTGTTCATGGGGGAGTACCGGCAGGCGGTGGCGTTCGCCGAGGCGGCGCTGCGGGCGGCCGGGCGGCAGATCACCCCCGCGCTCGCCGCGGATCTCTCCGCGATGCAGGCGAAGGCGTACGCCCATCTCGGCGACGGTGCGGCCGCGTTGACCTGCATCAGACGGGCGGAGGCGGAGGCCGAGCGGATCTCCTTCGGGCACGAGCCGGCGGAGACGGGCTATGTGCAGCCGGGGCTCGTCAATGTGCAGGTCGCCGAGGCTCTGCTCAGTCTGGGTGATCTTCCGGGGGCGCGGGAGCATGCGAGGGCGGCCGTGGAGACGCCGGCGCACGACCGGGGCAGGGTGCACCGGTTGGCGATGCTGTGCCAGATCGAGCTGCGGCAGGGCGAGGCCGACGAGGCGGCGCGGACGGCCGTGGAGATGACCGAGCGGGCGCGCGGGATGGAGTCGCAGCGGCTGCGTGACCGGCTGCGACTCGTACGGGAACACCTGCTGGCGAGCGACTGCGGGGACGCGCGTGAGGCGGCCGAACTCATCGACGGAGCGCTGCGCGTTCCCCTGTGAGCCCAGGACTGCTGCCATATTGCCACCGACCAATCGGAAGGTGGCAGAAACGTGCAGTGGACGAAACTGAGCGAACAACCTGTCTATGAGAACCGCTGGTTCCGGGTGAACCTCGCGGACGTCGAACTCCCGGACGGCCGCCACCTCGACCACTATCTGATCCGGCTACGCCCGGTCGCCGTCGCGACCGCCGTCAACGAGGCCAACGAAGTCCTCATGCTCTGGCGGCACCGCTTCATCACGGACAGCTGGGGCTGGGAGCTGGCCGCCGGTGTCGTGGAGGACGGCGAGGACCTGGTGACGGCCGCGGCCCGCGAGATGGAGGAGGAGACGGGCTGGCGCCCGGGGCCGTTGCGCCATCTCCTCACCGTCGAGCCGTCCAACGGCCTCACCGACGCCCGGCACCACCTCTACTGGACCGAGGAGGCCACATACATCGGCCCGCCCGAGGACGACTTCGAGTCCTCGCGACGTGAGTGGATACCGCTCAAACTGGTCCCCGACATGATCGGACGGGGGGAGATCCCGGCCGCCAACATGGCCGCGGGGCTGCTGATGCTGCACCATCTGCGGCTCGGCTGACCGCCCCGGCCCGGCCGACGGCGCCGTGGGACGCCGAACGGCCCGTACCTGTGCGGGTGTACGGGCCGAACGGTGATCGTGGGGCTCAGGGGTACGGGTAGAAACCCGAGCCGGTCTTGCGGCCGAGCCGGCCCGCGTCCACCATCCGCTGGAGCAGCGGGGGAGCGGCGTACAGCGGCTCCTTGTACTCGGTGTACATGGAATCGGCGATCGACACGATGGTGTCCAGGCCGATCAGGTCGGCGAGCTTCAGCGGGCCCATCGGGTGGGCGCAGCCGAACTCCATGCCGTTGTCGATGTCCTCGCGGCTCGCGATGCCCGACTCGAACATCCGGATCGCGGAGAGCAGGTACGGGACGAGCAGCGCGTTGACCACGAAGCCGGACCGGTCCTGGGCGCGGATGCCGTGCTTGCCGAGCACCTTCTCGGCGAAGACCTGCGCACGGCTGATCGTGCCCTCGGAGGTGGTGAGGGCCGGGATCAGCTCGACGAGCTTCTGCACCGGGGCCGGGTTGAAGAAGTGGATGCCGATGACCTGGTCGGGGCGCGAGGTCGCCACGGCGAGCTTCACCAGGGGGATCGAGGAGGTGTTGGAGGCGAGGATCGCGTCCTGCCGGGTCACCACCTGGTCGAGCACCTGGAAGATCTCGGTCTTGACCTGCTCGTTCTCGACGACGGCCTCGATGACGAGGTCGCGGTCGGCGAATTCGCCCAGGTCGGTGGTGAAGCTGAGTCGCGCCAGCGTCGCGTCGCGCTCCTCCTCGCTGATCTTGCCGCGTTCGGCGGCCTTCGCGAGTGAGTTGTAGAGCCGCGTGCGACCGATCTCCAGCGCTTCGCCGGTGGTCTCGGCGACCTTCACCTCGAGGCCGCTGCGGGCACACACCTCCGCGATGCCTGCGCCCATCTGGCCGCAGCCCACCACTCCGACGCGCTCAATGTCGGCCATGGAGTCCGTCACCTCGTGCCTTTCGCTCTTCTCTGGCGGCGGGCCCGTGTGATTCCGGTGCGTCCGCCTCGACCCCACGACGTTACCGCTCATTAACCGATGATCGATCGTCCGGGGCGGGCATGATCTGCTCATGCGTGTGACGTATCCAACACCTGAGGGGTGACAAATGGGACCCATCGGCAGAAGAGGGTTTGTGGCGGGCACGGCTCTGGCAGCGCTTTCCGCCGCCGGTGGCGTGGGTGCGCCGGGTGCCGCCGGGCTTGAGCGTGCCGACATGACCGTGTCGGTACGAAAAAAGCGGAAAGCGGCGAGTGAGTTTCGCGGCATGTGGCTGGCGACGATCGCCAACGTCGACTGGCCGTCCAGCCCGGGCCTCACCCCCGACCGGCAACGGGCCGAACTCCGCGCCCATCTGGACATGGCCGTCGAGCGCAGGCTGAACTCCGTCATCCTCCAGGTGCGGCCGAGCGCGGACGCCCTGTGGCCCTCGCCGCACGAGCCATGGGCGGAGTGCCTCACCGGGGTGCAGGGCCGCGATCCGGGCTGGGACCCGCTGGGGACGGCCGTCGAGGAGGCCCACAAGCGGGGCCTCGAGCTGCACGCCTGGTTCAACCCGTACCGCGTGGCGAATCACACGGATCTCACCCGGCTGACCACCACCCACCCGGCCCGGCGCAACCCGCGGTGGATCGTCACGTACGGCGGGAAGCTCTACTACAACCCCGGCCTGCCCGAGGTGCGTCGCTTCGTCCAGGACGCGATGCTCGACGCCGTCCGCCGGTACGACATCGACGCCGTGCACTGGGACGACTACTTCTACCCGTACCCGGTCGCCGGCGAGACCTTCGACGACGACGAGGCCTACGAGCAGTACGGAGGGAGTTTCGCGAGCCGGGCGGCCTGGCGGCGGAACAACGTCGACCTTCTGGTCTCCGAGACGGCCGCGCGGATCAAGGAGATCGACGCGAAGCAGATCTTCGGGATCAGCCCCTTCGGGATCTGGCGCAACGTCTCCACCGACCCGGCGGGTTCGGACACCCCGATGGGCTTCCAGAGCTACGACGATCTGTACGCGGATTCGAGGAAGTGGATCAGGGAGGGGTGGATCGATTACGTGATCCCGCAGCTGTACTGGAACATCGGCTTCGCCACCGCCGACTACGCCACGCTCGTGCCCTGGTGGGACGCGGTGGTCCGGGGCACCGGCGTCGACCTCTACATCGGCGAGGCCCTGTACAAGTGCGGCGATCTCACCCAGACGACCGCCTGGCAGGACCCCCAGGAACTCTCCCGCCACCTGACGCTCGCCGAGGACTACGCGGGGGTGGGCGGGCACTGCTTCTTCTCGGCGTCGCAGGTCACGTCGGACCGGATCGGGGCGATGGCCGCCGTGGTGGCCGATCACTACCCGACCGCGGTCCTCCCGCCGCGCTAGGCGCTTCGCGTCACGTCTTCTCGTGGTGACGCACGACGGTGTCGGGGCCCGGTGCCATCAGGGCCTCGTGGCCGTCGTCGTCGAAACGCACCCGGTACGGAGGGGTGCCGTTCTCTCCCAGTACCTGAAGAACCTCGGCCGTACGGTCGTGCTGACCGACGGTCCGGCCGTGCACCAGCAGTTTGTCGCCCACTGTCGCTTGCATCGGGGTGACCTCCTCGCGGCCGTGCCTGCCCTATTTCGGAGTCTACGTCCGCCATTGTGACCTGCATCACCCCCATGCGCGCGTTCAGCTCCTCGCGCGCTGGGTCACCGCGATGCAGACCAGGACCGCGACGGCGGCGAGCGGTGCGGCGAGGGGCAGGGACTCGCCGAGCAGCGAGACCGACCAGACCAGGGTCAGCAGCGGCTGCGCGAGCTGGAGCTGGCTCGCCTTGGGGATGCCGATCGCCGCCATGCCGCCGTACCAGACGTACATGCCGAAGAAGGTGGAGCCGGCCGCGACCCAGACCAGCCCGATGACGCCGTGGGCGCTCAGTCGGACGGGCTCGAGGGAGATCCCGACGACCGAGCCGACGACCATCAGCGGCAGGCAGAGGATCAGCGCCCAGCCGATGACCTGCCAGCCCGGCATGAGTCGGGCGAGCCTGCCGCCCTCGGTGTATCCGGCCGCGCAGACCAGAAGCGCGCCGAAGAGGTACAGATCGCCCGTGGACAGGGCGCCACCGCTCTGCTGGACCGTGAAGGCGATGACCACCGCCGCGCCGGCGAGGGCCGCGATCCAGAACGTACGCGACGGGCGGCGGCCCGTACGGATCGCGGCGAAGGCCGCCGTGGTGAGCGGCAGCAGGCCGACGACCACGGCGGCGTGCGAGGTCGTGGAGGTCTGCAGGGCGAGTGTCGTCAGGAGCGGGAAGCCCACCACGACACCGCCGGCGACGACGGCGAGCCCCGCCCAGTGGCGCCGCTCGGGCAGCGGGACCCTCATCGCGAGCAGGAACGCACCCGCGACGATCGCGGCGAGCGTCGAGCGCAGGGCCACCAGGGACCAGGGGCCGAAGCTCTCCAGGCCCCAGGCGGTGGAGGGGAAGGTGAGCGAGAACGAGACCACGCCCAGCGCGGCGAGGAGCGTGCCACGGGTCTGCGGAGAGGCGGTGGCGGTGCTGCCGACCGCTATCGCCGTAGTGGGGGTAGCGCTATTCTGTGCTGTCATGCACGAGCGTAGCAGTGTGGGTGACCTGGCCAACTCCCTGAGGGCGGAACTGGACCGCTACTCACCAGGAGGAAAGCTGCCGTCCAGTCGCGCCCTCGTCGAGCGCTACCGCGTCTCCCCGGTGACGGTCACCAGGGCCCTCGCCCAGCTCGCCGCCGAGGGCCTCGTCGTCACCCGGCCCGGAGCCGGGGCGTTCCGCGCCGAGCCCCGCACGCGGACGCCCGTCGTGGGAGACACCTCCTGGCAGGAGGTGGCGCTGAGCGCCGACACCGCGACCGAGCTGGTCCCCCGGGCCGTCGACGCGTCCGGCGTGCTCGTGACGCTGTCGGCGCCGCCGCCGGGCGTCGTCGAGTTCAACGGCGGCTATCTGCACCCCTCGCTGCAGCCCGAACGGGCCATGGCCGCCGCACTGGCCCGCGCGGGACGCCGCCCCGGCGCCTGGGGCCGGCCGCCCACCGACGGCCTGCCCGAGCTGCGCGAGTGGTTCGCCCGCGAGATCGGCGGCACCGTCACCGCCGCCGACGTCCTCATCACCGCGGGTGGCCAGTCCGCCATCACCACCGCGCTGAGGGCCCTCGCCCCACCCGGCACGCACGTCCTCGTCGAGTCGCCGACCTACCCCGGGATGCTCGCCATCGCCCGCGCGGCCGGCCTGCGTCCCGTCCCTGTCCCGGCCGACACCGCCGGCGTCCGCCCAGACCTGCTGGAAGCCGCCTTCCGCGCCACCGGAGCCCGGGTCTTCGTCGGCCAGCCGCTCTTCCAGAACCCGACCGGCGCCGTCCTCGGCGCCGAGCGCCGGCGCGAGGTCGTCCGGATCGCCCGCGCGGCCGGCGCCTTCGTCGTCGAGGACGACTTCGCCCGCCGACTGGTCCACGAGGACGCCGCCCCGCTGCCCGCACCCCTCGCCGCCGAGGACCCGGACGGCGTCGTCGTCCATGTCTGCTCCCTGACCAAGCCCACCTCGCCGAGCCTGCGCGTCGGCGCGCTCGCCGCCCGCGGCCCCGTACTGGAACGGCTGCGCGCCATCCAGGTCGTCGACAGCTTCTTCGTCGCCCGCCCGCTCCAGGAGGCCGCCCTCGAACTCGTCGGCTCGCCCGCCTGGAGCCGCCATCTGCGCGCCGTCTCCCAGGAGCTGAGGAACCGTCGCGACACCATGACCGCGGCCGTCACCCTCCACCTCCCGGAGCTGACACTCCCGCACATCCCCTCCGGCGGATACCAGCTCTGGCTCCGGCTGCCCGACACCCTTCCCGAAACCGCCCTGGTCGCAGGCGCCCTCCGCGCGGGTGTCGCCGTCGCCCCCGGCCGCCCCTACTTCTGCGCCGAACCCCCCGCCGGCCACATCCGCCTGAGCTTCGCGGGCGTGGCGGGACGCGCCGAGATCGCCGAGGGCGTGCGGCGGCTCCGGACGGCGGTCGACGAGCTCGCTCCGTGAGCCGCACGGGCGGTCGAGATGTTCACGCCGTGAGACGGGCGCCCGAAATCGAGTGACAGTCGCCGCGACGGACTGGAAGCCTTCCGTCCATGACCGACCCGACCATCCCACCGGCCCTCACGCACGGCGCGTACGAGATCTCCACCGACCCCGGGCGGCTCGACCGGGTCCGGATCCACCACTGGCTCTCCACCGACGCCTACTGGGCGCTCGGCCGCCCCCGCGACACCCAGGACCGGGCCATCGACGGCTCCCTCAACTTCGCCGCGTACCACCGCGGGACGGGCGAGATCGCCGCCTACGCCCGAGTCGTCACCGACCACGTCACCTTCGCCTGGCTCTGCGACGTCTACGTCGACCGGCCCGCCCGCGGTACGGGGCTCGGCACCGCTCTCGTGACGGCGGTCCGGGACCACCTGGAGCCGTACGGGCTGCGTCGCATCATGCTCGCCACGGCCGACGCACACGGTGTGTACGAGAAGGTCGGCTTCGAGTCACTGGGCAACCCGGACAAGTGGATGGTTCTCGGAGCCCACTGACCCTGCGACCCAGGGCTCGGGTCGGAGTCCGCGCATATGCCCTCTTGACCTGCCGGGCTTCCGGCCTCACGATCGCGGCCATGGGTCTTCGGGTCACGCTCGTCGCAGCGGCGCGCAGCTCCTCGCTGCTCGCCGAGCGGTTCGACGACGACCGGCCGCTCGACGAGGCAGGCTGGTACGAGGTGCAGCTCGCCGCGCACACACTGGTCCCGCTCGGCGCGGCCGAGCTGCGCTACTGCTCCCCTACGCCCCGCAGCCGCGCCACCGGCACTGCCCTCGGTTTCGCCCCGCTGGCCCAGCCCGCGCTGCGCGACTGCGACATGGGCCGCTGGCGCGGACTGACCCTCTCCGAGGTCGCGGCCCTCGAACCGGCCGCCGTCGACGCCTGGCTGGCCGACCCGTGGACCGCCCCGCACGGGGGTGAGACCCTCCTCGCCTTCATCTCGCGCATAGGGGGCTGGCTCGACACCAGGCCGGCCGACGACGGCTCCATCGTGGCCGTCGCCGAACCCGCCGTCGTACGGGCGGCGCTGGTGTACGCGCTCAAGGCGCCGCCCGCCACGTTCTGGAACGTCGACGTCCGCCCGCTGTCCACGGTCACCCTCACCGGCCGCCCGGGCCTGTGGCACCTCCACCTCCAGGCGACCGTCGGACAGTAGCGGGCCGTCGGTGCCTACGATCCCGGCATGACCGAGAGCCCTGCGCCCGCCTGCACCGTCACCGCGCCCGCCCGCACCGCCGCCAGGGACGCCTTCACCGCCGCCTGGGAAGCCCTGGATCCCGCACCCCGGCGCTCCCTCGAACTCGCCCACCGGGCACTGCGCTCCGGAGGCCTCGCCGTGGGCTCCGTCCTCACCGACGCCTGCGGCATGATCGTGGCCGAGGGCCGCAACCGCGCGTACGACGCCGAGGCGGAGGGAGCGGAGATCCTTCGGGGCACCCCGCTCGCCCACGCCGAGATGAACGCCCTCGCCCGGGCCCGTACGGGATGGGATCTCGCCGTCCACACCCTCTGGTCCACCCAGGAGCCCTGTTCCATGTGCGCGGCGGCCGCCGAGTTCACCGGCGTCGGCGCCGTGCGCTTCCTGGCCGCCGATCCCTGGGCCACCGCCACCGGGCGCCCCTCCGCCTCGGCCCGTGCCCGGCTCACCGCCGAGCCCGTGTGGCGGACGGCGGCCACCGTCCTGTTCCTGCGGAGCGTCGTCGAGGCGGCCGGGCCCGAGGCGGAGACGGTCCGCAGGATGGCCGAGACCGACCCCGTCACGACCGCGATCGCCACCGACGACGGCTTCCCCGACGCCCAGACGCCCGAGCTCCTCCTCGGCGCGCTGTGGGGCAGCGTCGCCGCGGCGGCCGACCGGCTAGCCTGAGACCACGATGAACCGTTTGACCACGTCATGGGGCGAGTTTCCGCTCACCCGCTTCCCCGAGGACCCGCGCGACTCCCTGCGAGCCTGGGACGCGTCCGACGAGTACCTGCTGCGGCACCTGGCCGAGACGGACACCGATCTGTCCGGCGCGGTCGCCGTCGTCGGCGACCGCTGGGGCGCGCTGACCACCGCTCTCGCCGCACGGCGCCCCGCCGCCCTCACGCAGATCTCCGACTCCTACCTCGGCCGCAGGGCCACCGAGGAGAACCTGGCCCGCTCCGGACCCGCGCCGGACGGGATCGCGCTGCTCACCACCCAGGACCCGCCGCCCGAGCGCGTCGACGTCCTGCTGGTGCGCGTCCCCAAGAGCCTCTCGCTCCTGGAGGACCAGCTCCACCGGCTCGCGCCCGCCGTGCACGAGGGGACCGTGATCGTCGGGACCGGCATGGTCAAGGACATCCACACCTCCACGCTCCAGCTCTTCGAGAAGATCCTCGGCCCCACCCGCACCTCGCTCGCCGCGAAGAAGGCCCGGCTGATCTTCTGCACCCCGGATCCGGGACTCGAGCGGGCGGCCAACCCCTGGCCGTACCGGTACGAACTCCCCGCCGACGCCGCGATCGTCGCCGGCCGGACCGTCACCAACCAGGCCGGGATCTTCTGTGCCGACCGACTCGACATCGGCACCCGCTTCTTCCTCCAGCACCTGCCGGAAGGCCTCGGCCGCGCCCGGGTCGCCGACCTGGGATGCGGGAACGGGGTCGTCGGCCTGGCCGTCGCGCTCACCGAGCCCGAGGCCGAGCTGGTCTTCGCCGACGAGTCCTACCAGGCCGTCGCCTCCGCCGAGGAGAACTTCCGTACCCACGCCGAGCCCGGCCGCCCGGCCGAGTTCGTGGTCGGGGACGGGCTGACGGACCTCGCGCCCGGCTCGGTCGACGTCGTGCTCAACAACCCGCCGTTCCACAGTCATCAGGCCACCACCGACCGCACCGCGCGCCGGATGTTCACCGACGCGCGGCGCGCGCTGCGGCCGGGCGGCGAACTGTGGGTCGTCGGCAACCGCCACCTCGGCTACCACGTCACACTGCGCCGCATCTTCGGCTCCTGCGAACTGGTCGCGAGCGACCCGAAGTTCGTGGTGCTGCGGGCCGTCAAGCAGACAGGAGGGCGGCCCGACCGGAAGGCAGCCGGGGGAGCGGCTGCCACCGCACCGGCACGTCACGCATGACAAGCACCGAGTCAAGCGCGGTGCTCCCCCGCGGGAAGCGGTCCGGGTCCTCGAAGTAGCTGGACCGGGCGGAGGTGATCCGGCCGGGCTCGATGCGCCAGGCGTCCGTGTCCAGCCGCATCCCGTCGAGGTGTGGTCCGGCACCGGTGGGTGAGTAGCCCTTGCTGCCGCCGCGGAAGAACGCCGACGCCTCGTCGAGGCCGGCGAACAGCTCGCTGCCCTCCAGGCTCTCGGTGATCTCGGCGGTGACATCCACCCGGGTGTCCCCGTCGTGGGTCGTGAAGGCCACCCGTACGGTGTCCTCGCTCTCGCGCACCTCGAACTCCGCGTGGCCGTGCTCCCCGGGGAAGACCCGGCCACCGGCCCAGCGGTTGATACGGGAGGCGGTGTCGCGGCGCGGGATGTACACCCCGGTCTCGGTGCCGTCCGGGCCGTCCCACTCGACGGCGAACCGGTGCGCCGCGTTCTCGCTGCGCAGACCCACCGCGGCCGGTGCCCAGACGGGGCGCACCGAGCCGAGCCGCAGCAGGCAGATGCCGGCGACGGCGTGCCCCCGGATCAGCTGCGGGCGCAGCCCGTCGGGGAGGTGCCGGGCCGCGACCTCGGGCTCGACGCGGTAGTTGACGAGCAGCCGTCGCTCGATGACGCTCGCAAGCCGGGGCGGTCTCATGAAGCGGCTCCCTTGTCACGCCACTTGGTGTGGCGCAGAACGATCTGCTCAGGACAGACGGCACTCAGGAACCGCCCCACACACGCGGCGAGCCGTTCCTCCACGAGCGAGTAGAGGATCCGATTGCCGTCACGCCGCTCCGTGACGAGCCCCGCGCCCTTGAGCACCCCCAGATGCCGGGAGATGGAGGGCGCGCTGATCGAGAACCGCGCCGCGATCTGCCCGGCGGCGAGCTCGCCGCCCCGCAGATCCTCCAGGATCTGACGCCGCGTCGGATCGGCGAGCGCGCGAAAGACACTCGCGTCGTCGTACGTGCTGTCTTCGGTCACGCGCAATATTTAGCACATGAGCTAAATAGCTAACAACGAAGGCTTGTCCGCGCGTGAACGCCGGTGACTCCACGGGTCCGAGCGTTGACGATCACGGGGTGGAGCGGAGCGCCGGACGCACGGCGCTCCGCCGGAAGGGGCTACGCCAGGGCCACCAGTTCCCGGTACTCCTCGTTCCAGAGGTCGTCGTCCGCGTCCGGCAGCAGCAGCACCCGCTCCGGGCGCAGCGCGTCGATCGCTCCCTCGTCGTGCGTGACCATCACGATCGCGCCCGGGTACGTGCCCACGGCGGCCAGGACCTCGTCGCGCGAGGCCGGGTCCAGGTTGTTCGTGGGCTCGTCCAGGAGCAGCACGTTCGCGCCCGAGTGGACGAGGCCGGCGAGTGCGAGCCGGGTCTTCTCCCCGCCCGACAGGACCCCGGCCGGCTTCTCGGCGTCGTCGCCCCGGAACAGGAACGCCCCGAGGACCCCTCGCACCTCCGTGTCCGTCAGTTGCGGGGCCGCGGCGGCCAGGTTCTCCCGGACCGTGCGACCCGGGTCGAGGGTCTCGTGCTCCTGGGCGAAGTACCCGACACGCAGCCCGGGGCCGCGCACCACGCGCCCCGAGTCGGGGCGCTCCCGCCCGGCGAGCAGCCGCAGCAGCGTCGTCTTGCCCGCCCCGTTCAGGCCGAGCACCACGAGCCGGCTGCCCCGGTCCACGGCGAGGTCGACGCCCTCCAGGACCGGGCGGCCGGTCCCGTACGCCTTGGTCAGGGAGACCGCGCCCAGCGGCATCCGGCCGCAGGGCGCGGGCTCCGGAAGCCGGATACGGGCCACCCGGTCCGCCCGGCGTGCCGGTTCGAGTCCCGACAGCAGCCGGTCGGCGCGGCGGGCCATGCTCCTGGCCGTCGTCGCGGTCGCGACCCGGGACTTCATCCGTTCCGCCTGCGCGTGCAGTGCCGCCGCCTTGCGCTCGGCGTTGGCCCGCTCGCGGGTCCGGCGGCGCTCGTCGGCGTCCCGCTGGGCCAGGTACGCGGCCCAGCCGGTGTTGTGGATGTCGATCGTGGCGCGCTGCGGATCGAGGTGGAACACCCGGTTGACCGTGTCGGCCAGGAGGGAGACGTCATGGCTGATCAGCACCAGACCGCCCTGGTGCGCGGAGAGGAACCCGCGCAGCCAGCCGATCGAGTCGGCGTCGAGGTGGTTGGTCGGCTCGTCGAGCAGCAGCGTGCCCTCGCGGCCGTGTCCCGCGAACAGGATCCTGGCCAGCTCGACCCTGCGCTTCTGGCCGCCGGAGAGCGTGCCGACGGCCCGCCCCATCACCTCGGTGGGCAGCCCGAGGCCGGCGGCGACCCGCGCCGCCTCGGCATCGGCGGCGTATCCGCCGCGTGCCTCGAACTCCGCCTCGGCCCGGGCGTACGCGGCCATCGACCGCGCGCCGTCGGCCTCGGTGCCGGCTTCGCCGAGGGCGACCGCCGCCGCCTGAAGGGTGTGTGCGGCCCGGTCGAGTCCGCGCGCGGAGAGGATCCGGTCCGAGACGGTGACGGTCGGATCGGCGGCGCGGGAGTCCTGCGGGAGATGAGCGATCTCGCCGGTACGGGTGACGGACCCCGCGCCCGGGCGACGCAGTCCGGCCAGGGTGTCGAGGAGGGTGGTCTTCCCGGCGCCGTTACGGCCGACCAGGCCGATCCGGTCACCGGGGGCGATGTGGAAGGAGATGTCGGACAGCAGCAGACGGGCGCCGACGCGCACGTCGGCACCACGAACGGTGATCATGGGGTAACGCTCCGAGAAAGCAGAAGGACACACGGGTGGCGTGGAAGCGGGTCCTTGAGCTAGGAGACTCGGGGCGTAGACATGCCCTCGAGGCTAACGGAGGGCGCGCGGACGCGCATCGGAGTTTCGCCCGGGTGGTGGGGGCGGGCCCGCTCGCCACCACCCGTAAGGCCAGGTCGGGCCGGAGTTTCGCCCGGGTGCCGCCCCACCGCACGCGCGGCGGCACCCGCTCAGCACTCCGGGAGGACCAGATCGAGCCTCCGCAAACGCTCCTCGTCCGTCGTGATGTCGAGAGCCGTGATCCGCTCGCCCCGGATCGTGAACGCCACCGCGCGGACCGGGCGTCCTTCGCTGAACGCGACGACCCCCGGCGCCCCGTTCACCAGCGCCGGTCTCGCCACCGCGGCGAGCCGGGCGAACGTGGCGGCTCCCTCGGCGACGGCGGGCGCGCCGTGGACCGGGCCGTTCTCGGAGTACGCCACGACATCGGGGTCCAGGACGGCGGCGAGGGCACGCGCGTCCCGCGCGTGGGCGGCGGCGAGGAACACTTCGACGACCGTGTGCCGCGGCCCCGGCCCGGCCTCCGGCTCCGCCCCGCCCGAGCCCCGTACCCGGAGCCGCGCCCGTCCGGCGAGCCGTCCCGCCTCCTCGTGGGTACGGCCGGTGATCCGCGCGACCTCGCGCAGCGGCAGCCCGAACAGGTCGTGCAGGGCGTACGCGAGCCGCTCGTCCGGTGCCAGCGAGTCCAATACCACGAGCAGCGCCAGCCACACGGAGTCGACACCGTTCTCCGGCCCCGGGAGCGCCTCGCCCCGCCCGTACCCCTCCGCCATCCGCGTCCGGAGCATGCCCACGCACACCCGCCCGACGGCGACCTCCAGCCAGCGCTCCACTTCGCCCGGCCGCACCCGCGCCTCGCGCAGCGCCTCCTCCGCCTCGCCGTGCGTTCCGAGCATCCGGAGGGCGATGGCCCGCAGCCGGTCCTGGTGGGCGTCGAACCGCCGGGCGAGAAACTCGTGGTCGTCCATGGTCGTCATCACTCCTCGTCGCTTCCGTCAGTGCGATGACGGGCGCGGGAGGCGGCGTGTGACGGCAGCCCGCCATGAACGACGGACCGTCAGGCTCCGGAGCCCTTCCGGTTCGTGAGCGGGTTGGGCACGAGGACGTAGCGGGGCTCGGTACCGTCCGCGTCGATCCAGCGGGAGAGCAGATTGGCCTTGCCGGGGACGGTCGGCGATTCGAGGAGGCCGTGGATGTCGGGGAGACCACGCTGCCGCCCACCTCGCCCGAACTCGTCGCGGGCCACCACCCACAGAGCGGTGGCGGATTCCGGGAAGCGGTCGGCGAGGGCGCCGGCGATCTCGGAGAGGTTGTTGACGACGAGGCAGTACACGAGCCTCCGCCAGGCCGCCGCGCGGGGCATCCGCGGGATCGTCTTGGCCCCTTCCGCGTCGCGGAAGACGGCCTGGACGGGCGTGCCCTGGGCGTCCACCGCGATCAGTGTGTTCTGCAGGTGACACTCCACGACGACGTCGAAGCGGGCGAACGCTTCGAGGACGGGCGGTACGACACACCGCAGATACGCCGACCACCAGGGCAGGGGGTCGGCGATCCGGTCGAGGGGGTTGCCGCGGAAGCCCTCGGCGAGCGCGGCGGCCAGCACGGCCGTAGAACCGGGGACCAGGTGCCCGTCCAGGCCGTCCCGTACGAGGACGGCACACGTCTCGACGAGGCCGGCCACCGTGCGATGGCCGCGGTCGCTGAGCCAGGCCGCCGGGCCGTCCATGGCGGCGAAGGCGGCGGCGACCAGCGGGTCGGTGCGGCGTACATGGAGCAGCTCATGGCGCCGCATCCGGCGGACGTCGTTGGTGATGCGGACGTCGAGGCTGAACTTCAGGAACAGGTCCCCGCCGTCCCAGGGGCCGTCCCCGGGGATGTGCAGCGTGCGCACCGAAGCCGTCGGTCGTGCCGACCGGGACGTGATGCCCAGCCGGACGAGGCGGCCCTCGGCGAAGGCGGCGCGTATCCGCGGTGTCCGTCCGGAGAGTTCGAGCTGCCAGGGATGGGCGGGGAGCAGACGGTAGCCGGGGGGTGCCTCGCCGAGGGCGTCCAGGGCCCTCGTGTCGCCGTCCTCGACCACCGCGTCCTCGCGAACGCCCAACAACACCAGCGGAAACCGGGCGTACGCCTCGGGCGCGTATCGCAGCCAGGCGGTGGGGGAGCCGTCGCAGGTACGTGCCTTGGGGGCCGGGTGGTAGGGGTGCCCCATCACCAGCGACTGCTCGGACCGCAGCCAGAGGTTCTCGGGTGGTACGGCACGGGCGCGAGCCGCGAGCGCGGCCTTCACCGCGGTGCGGCTGGCGGCCATTTCGGCGGCCAGAACGGGGTTGGACCGGCCGGTGGAGGCGTGCATCTCCCGGACGGCGAGGTCGACGAGCCCGGCGTGGCGCAGGGTCCGCCACGTACGACCGTTCCACAGCTCCGGAGCCGAGGGGCGGTGGCCGGGGCGCACCCGCAGGAGCCGCCCGCTGACCCGGAGCCGGTGGACGGCGTATCCGTCGGTTGGCGTTCCGCCCCGGTCCCCGGCCGGCCCGCCGATCGGCTCCGCAGCCTCGCGGAGCAGGCAGTTGAGCAGAGGCGTCACGGCCAGTGCGTCAGCGGCCCGGCTGAGTCTCTTCATCGACATCAGTATGTGTGGATTGAGCGACCCTGCGATAGAACATCCGCATGTGTCGAACGGTCGCGGAACGCACCCTCCTGGCCGAGCTGGACGCCGTCCGCCCCGCGTCGACGGCCGCGTACGCCATGGCGCTTCCGGACGCCCGGGCGGCGGTACTGACCCGACTCTGGCGGGGGTTGGTCCACGAGCCGCTTCCCTGGATCACGGCGCGTACGACTGACCGCGAAGGCGTCACCCTGCGCCTGGCCGACGGGCGGTCTCTGCGCGGCCCGCTCTCGGATCCGTGGGCGACGGCGTCGTCGGTCACCGGGCTCAGCCTGGACGGAGCGCTGTTCGACCATCCGGCCGAACTGCTGGCGGCCCTGACCGTGCCGCAGGGCGGACGGTTCGCCGCCGAGCTCGACCACAGCGTCGCTTCCTTGGCGCTCTCCCGTACGGCGCCCCGGCCACCGACTCCGCGGGCGAGCCGCCCGTGGGAGTGGGAGCAGGGGGTGACCGACGGGCACCCGTACCACCCCGGCTGCCGCTCCCGGCCCGGCTTCTCCGCGGCGGAGCAGCTGGCGTACGCGCCGGAGCACCGGCCCGTGGTCTCCCTGCGGCTGGCCGTCGTCGAGGGCGCGGCGGTGTCGGGCGCCTGGCCCCGCGAACTCCGCGACGGCCGCTCCGTACTGATCCCTGTCCACCCCTGGCAGGCCCAGCACGTCCTGTCCGGTCTCCCCCTGCGCCCCGGTCCGGCCGCGCACCCCCTGCTGTCGCTGCGCACGCTCGACATCGGCGGGGACACGCACGTCAAGACGGCCTTGAGTACGCGACTCACCTCGACGGTGCGGGACATCTCCGCGTACAGCGTCACCCACGCCGTCGCCACGTCCGACTTCGTCGAGCGTCTCGCCCGCCGGCTCGACGGCCGTCTGCACATCGCCCGTACACGGGCTGCGGCGGGAGCGGGAACCGCCGACCTGGCGGCGATCCTGCGCGAGTCACCGCACATCCACGCGGACTCGGCAGCCGGGGAGCAGGTCGTTCCGGTGGCGGCCCTGCCGGCGCTCCTCGACGCGGTCGAACCGGGTGAACGGTTCGACCGCGTCGTCGAGTTCGCGCGGCTGGCCCTCCGCGTGTGCCTGGACCTGCTCGACCTCGGGGTGGCCCTCGAGGCGCACGGCCAGAACCTTCTCGTCGTCATCGACGCCGAGGGCCGGGCCCTGCGCCTCGTCTACCGCGATCTCGCCGACATCCGCATCAGCCCCGCCTGTCTGGCCCGACACGGCATTCCGCCCCCGCCCGTGAGCGGCCGGCTCCTGAACGACGACCCGGCCACCCTCCGCCGCAAGGTCCTCGGCAGCCTGGTCACCGGCGCGCTCGGCCCGCCGGCAGGCGACGCGGCGACACTCGGCGCGATCCTGCAAGCAGCGACCCGGGACCTCGCACCGACCCCCGCCCTTCACGCCCTGCGGACGGAACCGCTCCCGGCGAAGGCGCTCACCCTGATGCGGCTGGATCCGAAGGGTGACAGGGACCTCTGGACGCGGCTCCCCAATCCCCTGAAGGACGGGTAGAGCCCGTCGGCGCGTGCCCCTCGTGGCCGGGCAGCGGCCCGATGAGCGAAGCGGCACCCGCCTCGCGTTCGTCCGCGACGCCCGGCACGCCGCCGGCAGCGATCCGGCCACCCGCGCCGAGAACGACATCTGCACCGTCCTCTCGGCCCGGGTGGCGGCGGCGACGCGAGGGCGGACCGAGGGGGATGCCAAGGGGCCACATCCCCCTGCTCAGCCGGCCGCGGGGCCGAACCACTCGGGCAGCCGCCCTTGCAGTTCCTTCTGGTCCTCGCCGACCCATGCCACGTGGCCGTCGGGCCGCAGCAGTACCGCGGGCACGTCGAGTTCGTCGCTGACGTCGACGACGTGGTCGATCCGGTCCTCCCAGCCGGCCGCCGAGAGCCGGCCCGTCTGGTCGAGCAGAAGACCGCGGCCGGTGTGCATCCGCTCGTAGAGGCGGCCGTGCTTCAGCTGCACGTCGCGCATCCGCCGGCCGAGCAGGTCATGGCCCTCACCGAAGTCGTAGCGGACCGAGATCGCGGTGATCTTCTCGATCAGATACCGGTTCACCTCCTCGATCTCCACCAGCTCGGTCAGCAGGCGGCGCACCGACTGCGGACCGGGCTCGGTCGACATCAGCTGGATCTGCGCGCGGGTGTTGTCCAGCACGTCGGCGGCCACCGGGTGCCGCTCGGCGTGGTAGCTGTCGAGCAGCCCCTCCGGTGCCCAGCCGGCGACCGCGGCGGCCAGTTTCCAGCCGAGGTTGAACGCGTCCTGGATGCCCAGGTTGAGCCCCTGCCCGCCGGTCGGCGGGTGGATGTGCGCCGCGTCACCGGCCAGGAACACCCGGTCGACGCGGTAGCGCTCGGCCTGCCGGGTGGCATCGCCGAAGCGGGAGAGCCAGCGCGGCGAATGCGCGCCGAAGTCGGTGCCGGCGAACGCCCGCAGCTGCACCTTGAACTCGTCCAGGGTCGGCGCGGTCGTACGGTCCTCGGCCACTCCCTCCGCGGGCACCACGACCCGGTACACCCCGTCCCCCAGCGGCATGGTGCCGAACCGCTGCTGGGTCTTGCGGACCTCGGCCACCACGGCGGCCATCTCCTCCTGCGGTGTGGTCAGCTCCATCTCGCCCAGCAGCGTCTCCACCCTGGAGGGCTCACCGGGGAAGCCGACACCGAGCAGCTTGCGCACCGTGCTGCGGCCACCGTCGCACCCGACGACGAAGCGGGAACGCAGCTCCGTCCGTCCCCCGTCGGCATCGGCCAGCTCGACGGTCACCCCCTGGTCGTCCTGGCGCAGTCCGACCACCTCGTAGCCGCGCCGGATCTCGGCGCCGACCTCGGTGGCATGCTCGGCCAGCAGACCCTCGGTGACCTGCTGCGGGATGGCGAGGACGTACGAATGGGCCGTGTCCAGGTGCGCCGGCCACGTCTTGCTGAGACCGGCGAAGAATCCGCCGGCCGTGATCTGCTGCCCGAGCGCGAGGAAGCGCTCCAGCAGACCGCGCTGGTCCATGACCTCGATGCTGCGCACGTGCAGACCCTGCGCGCGGGACTGCCGGGTCGGCTCCGTCTCCTTGTCCAGCACGAGCACCTGCACACCGTGCAGCCGCAGCTCGGCGGCCAGCATCAAGCCGGTCGGTCCGCCGCCGACCACGATCACGTCCATCATGAGAACCGCCCCGTTCGAAGAAACCCCACGTACACCGCGAACACCGCGTTCCCGCAGGTCCCGGCGTTGACTCGGAGAGTCTGCGCCACGAGGGGGGCCTTGCCGCAAGGCCCCCCTCGTGCTATACGTTGAGAGTGGCAAGGAGTGGGTGAACCTCCTTGCCTTTGTCATTTCTCCGTCATCTGTCGTCCGCTGTGGACGGACGGGCTCCTCCCGAAGTGCCGCGCAGCGTGCGGCGATGCCGGTGGTCCGGGAGGTTTCCCATGGGCCCGCAGATGCGGTCACGAATCGGATTCTTCGCTTCCGCGGATCAGCGGATCTTGCTTTGCATAAAACTGCGGGTCTGCGTATAGTCATGCCATCCAGGAGGAGGGTTTCGATGACGGTACGAGCAGCAGTGGCAGGCGCGAGCGGATACGCGGGTGGAGAACTCCTGCGTCTCCTCCTCGCCCACCCCCAGGTGGAGATCGGTACCCTGACCGGCCACTCCAACGCCGGACAGAAGCTCGGGGCCCTCCAGCCCCACCTCCTCCCGCTCGCCGACCGCGTCCTCGCGCCGACCACCGCCGAGGAGCTGGCCGGGCACGACGTCGTCTTCCTCGCGCTTCCGCACGGCCAGTCCGCCGCCGTCGCCGAGCAGCTCGGCCCCGACGTCCTCGTCGTCGACATGGGCGCCGACTTCCGGCTGAACGACGCCGCCGACTGGGAGAAGTTCTACGGGTCCCCGCACGCCGGGACCTGGCCCTACGGCCTTCCCGAACTGCCGGGTGCCCGTGCCGCGCTGGAGGGGTCCAAGCGCATCGCGGTGCCCGGCTGCTTCCCCACCGCCGTCTCGCTCGCGCTCTTCCCCGCGTACGAGAACGGTCTCGCCGAACCCGACGCCGTGATCGTGGCCGCCAGCGGCACCTCCGGCGCGGGCAAGGCCCTCAAGCCGCACCTGCTCGGCAGCGAGGTCATGGGCTCCGTGACCCCGTACGGCGTCGGCGGCGGCCACCGGCACACCCCCGAGATGAGCCAGAACCTCAGCCCCCTGGCCGGCGAGCGGGTCACCGTCTCCTTCACGCCGACGCTCGTCCCGATGCCGCGCGGCATCCTCGCCACCTGCTCCGCGCCGGCGAAGCCCGGGGCGACGGCCGAGACGGTGCGGGCCGCGTACGAGAAGGCCTTCGCGGACGAGCCGTTCGTCCACCTGCTCCCCGAGGGCCGGTGGCCGTCGACGGCGTCCGTGCAGGGTTCCAACGCCGTTCAGATCCAGGTCACGTACGACGAGACCGCGAACCGCATCATCGCGATCAGCGCCATCGACAATCTCACCAAGGGCACCGCCGGCGGCGCGGTGCAGAGCATGAACATCGCCCTCGGGCTCCCTGAGGACACCGGACTTTCCACGATTGGAGTCGCTCCATGAGCGTCACCGCAGCGAAGGGATTCACGGCAGCGGGCATCGCCGCCGGGATCAAGGAGAACGGCAACCCGGACCTGGCCCTCGTGGTCAACAACGGGCCCCGCCGCGCCGCCGCCGGCGTCTTCACCTCCAACCGCGTCAAGGCCGCTCCCGTCCTGTGGTCCCAGCAGGTGCTGACCACCGGCGAGCTGGCTGCCGTCGTCCTCAACTCCGGTGGCGCCAACGCCTGTACGGGACCGCAGGGCTTCCAGGACACGCACGCCACCGCCGAGAAGGTGGCCGAGCTCCTCGAGGTCGGCGCCGGCGAGGTCGCCGTCGCCTCCACCGGCCTCATCGGCCTGCTGCTCCCCATGGACAAGGTCCTGAGCGGCGTCGAGAAGGCCGTCGGCGAGCTCTCCGAGCACGGCGGCGAGAAGGCCGCCATCGCCATCAAGACGACCGACACCGTCCACAAGACCTCCGTGGTCACCAAGGAGGGCTGGACGGTCGGCGGCATGGCCAAGGGCGCGGGCATGCTCGCCCCGGGCCTCGCCACCATGCTCGTCGTGCTCACCACCGACGCCGACGTCGCCGCCAAGGACCTCGACACGGCCCTGCGGCAGTCCACCAAGGTCACCTTCGACCGGGTCGACTCCGACGGCTGCATGTCCACCAACGACACCGTGCTCCTGCTCGCCTCCGGCGCCTCCGGCATCACCCCGGCGCACGAGGAGTTCGCCGAGGCCGTGACGACCGTCTGCCAGGACCTCGCGCGTCAGCTCATCGGCGACGCCGAGGGTGCCAGCAAGGACATCCGTATCGAGGTGATCAACGCCGCGACCGAGGACGACGCCGTCGAGGTGGGCCGCTCCATCGCCCGTAACAACCTCCTCAAGTGCGCCATCCACGGCGAGGACCCCAACTGGGGCCGGGTGCTCTCCGCCATCGGCACCACGCAGGCCGCCTTCGACCCCGACCAGCTCAACGTCGCCATCAACGGCGTGTGGGTCTGCAAGAACGGCTCGGTCGGCGAGGACCGCGACCTCGTCGACATGCGCTTCCGGGAGGTCACCGTCACCGCCGACCTCGCCGCCGGCGCAGAGTCCGCCGTCATCTGGGCCAACGACCTCACCGCCGACTACGTCCACGAGAACAGCGCGTACTCGTCATGAGCGATTCCACGAACCCCACCCGTAAGCACACGGCGCTCCCGAAGGCCCAGATCCTCATCGAAGCGCTGCCCTGGCTGACCCGCCACAACGGCAAGACGGTCGTCATCAAGTTCGGCGGCAACGCCATGATCGACGAGGAGCTCAAGGCCGCCTTCGCCCAGGACGTCGTCTTCCTGCGGCACGCCGGGCTCAAGCCGGTCGTCGTGCACGGCGGCGGGCCCCAGATCAGCGCCGCGCTCGACCGGCACGGCATCGTCAGCGAGTTCAAGGCCGGTCTGCGCGTCACCACCGAGGACGCCATGGACGTCGTACGGATGGTCCTCGCCGGCCAGGTCCAGCGCGAGCTCGTCGGACTGCTCAACCAGCACGGTCCCTTCGCCATCGGCATGACCGGCGAGGACGCGCACACCATCACGGCCACCAAGCACCAGCCGGTCATCGCGGGCGAACAGGTCGACATCGGCCGGGTCGGCGAGATCACCGCCATCGACACCGGCGCCATCGAGGCGCTCCTGGAGGACGGCCGGATCCCGGTCATCTCCTCCATCGCCCGCTCCGAGGACGACGGACATGTCTACAACGTCAATGCTGATACGGCGGCTGCGGCTCTCGCTGCGGCGCTGGGCGCCGAGACCCTGATGGTCCTGACCGACGTCGAGGGTCTCTACGAGGACTGGCCGCACAGCGACGAGGTCATCAGCAGGCTCACCGCGAGCCAACTGGAGAAGCTGCTGCCCGACCTCTCCAGCGGCATGGTCCCCAAGATGGAGGGCTGCCTGCACGCGGTACGCAACGGGGTCACCACGGCCCGAGTGATCGACGGCCGCGTCCAGCACTCGATCCTGCTGGAGATCTTCACCGATTCGGGCATCGGCACGATGGTCGTGCCCGACGAGACGACGGGGGACGGGGAATGAGCAACGCGGAACTGACCCAGCGGTGGCAGGGCTCGCTGATGGACAACTACGGCACGCCCCGGCTGCCGCTCGTCCGCGGTGAGGGCGCCAAGGTCTGGGACGCCGACGGGACCGAGTACCTCGACTTCGTGGGCGGTATCGCCGTCAACGCGCTCGGTCACGCCCACCCGGCGATCGTCGAGGCCGTCTCGCGCCAGGTCGCCTCGCTCGGCCACGTCTCCAACCTCTTCGTCGCCGAGCCGCCGGTCGCCCTCGCCGAGCGGCTGCTCCAGCTCTTCGGCCGGCCCGGGCGGGTCTTCTTCTGCAACTCCGGCGCCGAGGCCAACGAAGGTGCGTTCAAGATCGGCCGGCTGACCGGCCGGACCCATATGGTCGCCACCCAGGGAGGCTTCCACGGCCGGACCATGGGCGCGCTTGCGCTCACCGGCCAGCCCGGCAAGCAGACCCCGTTCCTGCCGCTGCCCGGCGACGTCACGCACGTCCCGTACGGAGACGTCGACGCCCTGCGCGCCGCGGTCACCGAGGACACCGCGCTGGTGATCATCGAGCCGATGCAGGGGGAGAACGGCGTGGTCGTCCCGCCCGTCGGCTACCTCCAGGCCGCCCGCGAGATCACCCGCGCCACCGGCACGCTCCTCGTCCTCGACGAGGTCCAGACGGGTGTCGGCCGGACCGGCCACTGGTTCGAGTACCAGGGCCACGACGGCGTCGACCCCGACATCGTGACCCTGGCCAAGGGCCTCGGCGGCGGGCTGCCGCTCGGCGCGACCGTCGCCTTCGGCGAGGCGGCCGAGCTGTTCAAGCCCGGCCACCACGGCACGACCTTCGGCGGAAACCCGGTCGCCTGTGCCGCCGGCCTGGCCGTGCTCGACACCCTCGCGACCGACGGAACGCTCGACGAGGTCAAGCGGCTCGGCGAGAAGCTGCGCGGTGGAATCGAGGGTCTGAACCACCCGCTGGTCTCCCATGTCCGTGGTGCGGGCCTCCTGCTGGGTATCGTGCTCACCGAGTCCCTCGCACCCCAGGTGCAGCAGGCGGCTCAGGATGCCGGTCTCCTGGTGAACGCGCCCGCCCCCGATGTCGTACGGCTGATGCCGGCACTGATCATCGGAGACGCCGAGGTGGACGCGTTCCTGGCAGCGCTGCCCGGTGTCCTCGACGAAGCGGTGAACGGGGAAGGACGAACCGGAGAATGAGACGACGATGACCGACGCGCAGGAATCCGAGCACGGCGGGCCGTCCGTTCCGCAGACCCGCACCGCACGCCACCGCAGGATCGTCGACATCCTCAACCGGCAGCCGGTGCGCTCGCAGAGCCAGCTGGCCAAGCTCCTCGCGGACGACGGGCTGAGCGTCACCCAGGCGACCCTCTCCCGCGACCTCGACGAGCTTGGCGCGGTGAAGATCCGCAACACGGGCGGCGAGTTGATCTACGCGGTGCCCAGCGAGGGCGGCTTCCGCACCCCGCAGGCGCCGCTCGGCGAGTCCGCCAAGGAGGAGCGGATGCGGCGGCTCTCCGGCGAACTGCTGATCTCCGCCGAGGCCTCCGCGAACCTGGTGGTGCTGCGGACCCCGCCGGGGGCTGCCCAGTTCCTCGCGTCGGCCATCGACCAGGCCGAACTCCACGCGATCCTCGGCACGATCGCGGGTGACGACACGCTGCTGCTGATCTCCCGCGACCCGGCGGGCGGCCAGGCGCTCGCCGACCACCTGCTGCGGCTCGCCCAGAACGACCGCTGAGGTCACGCCGGCGGGGCGCGTACCTGTC